>JALSIO010000021.1 GCA_026989995.1 Myxococcales bacterium | reverse complement strand
CGCGAGCCACCCCACGGCGCCGGTGGTGAGCACCAGCAGCACCGCGTTGGGGAAGAAGACGGCCGGCAGCATCTCCACGCCGACCCGCTTGATGAACAACGTGTCGCCGACGTTCTTGATGGTGACCTCGGCGACCCCCGCCAGCAGGAGGATCCCGAAACCGAGGAGCCCCACGCGCAGCTCGCGCGGTTCGAGGGAGGTCCAGGCCGGACGCGGCATCCGGCGGATACTAGCCGAGGACGCGGCGCGGGCGGCGGGCTCCGGTATGCTCCCCGCGTGCTCCCTCGACACCGACGCGTCAGCACCCGACCGCGACCCGGCACCGGACCCGCCCCGGCGGTGGCGGTCGCCCTCGTCCTGCTCCTCCCGGCCGGCGTGGCGGCCTCCTCCGGCCCCGGCCGCGCGCCCGACGAGAACCTGCACCGGTACCGCGAGGCGGTGCGTGCCATGAAGGAGAACCCGCGCGGCCCCTTCCGACGCATTCGCTGGTTCTGTGCCGACGGCACGGTGCTCCCGCCCCGCGGTGCGAGCTGTGCTCCCCACGGTGGGGGCATCCAGCACGGCGAGTGGTCCGAGACCACGCTTCGGCTGCGCGAGGCGGGCTACCGGATCGCGAACGTCCTCGCGGAGATCGACCCCTCCGACCATGTCGGCCCGGAGGCGCGCCGCGACGAGCTCGCGCAGATCCTGATCGAGCGCTTCCTGATCGAGGCCGACGACGGCTGGATCTTTCGCCGCGCCCGAAGCTACCGCGGAGCCCTGCAGGCGGAGGACGAGGAGGCGGGAGCGCGGCGCCTGCTCCTCGCACTGGTGATGGACCCGGGCTTCGAGCGGGGCACCCGCTACTTCCCGGTGCGCGAGGCAGCGCGGCTGCTGCCTGCCGCTGCCCGCGGAGGCTCCACGCTCGCCGTCCGGCAGCTGGCCGTACGCATCGCCGACCGCGACCCCGGCTTCGCGGAGCTGCGCGCGAAGATCCACTCCCTGCCCGACGCGGGCGATGCGGAGCGGGTGCGGCGGCACGCGCGCGAACGGGGGCTTCCGGCGCTCGCCGGGGAGTACGAAGAGCTCGCCGCCGGGATCGAGGCGCTCTACGCGGCCGGGCGGACCGCCGAGGATCTCCGCGAGGCGGCCGGCCGGCTGGCACACGCGGCCTCCGCGGACCTGCTCCGCGAGCTGGCGGCCCGGGTCGAAGGCGCCGAGGACCGCGATGCACGCCTCGCCGAGGCCGCTTCCGCCCTCGGCCGGCTCCGGGCCCGGAGGGCCGGGCCGCCGGAAGCGTCCGACCGGGTGACCCTGCTCGGCGCGAGCCTGGCCCTCGAACGCGAGGTCTACACCCTGGCCAACGACCTGGCGGCCGGCCTCGCAGGAGCGAGTCGCGACCGCCACCTCGACCGGCTGCTGTGGACGGCCACGGCCCTCTACGGCACCGGGCTGATCACCGCCCGGCACCTCGCCGGTGTGCGGGACGCGCTCGCGCGCCTCCGCGCCACCGCTTCCCCCCCGCTGCGGGAGTACCGTTCGGAGCTCCGCTACCTCGGCCGCATGCCCGAGTGGTGCAGCCGCACGCTGGCGTTCCACTTCGGCCCCGCCGAGCGGAAGCTGGCCGAAATCGAGCCCCTGGCCCATCTCTACCCGCAGGACCGCCTGCGGGGCAGCCCGCTGCTGGCCTATGGCGGCGCCCTCGACCGGCTCGTGCAGGACGGCAACCGCCTGGCGGGCCTCTCCCACCAGCTCTTCGGCCGGCCGGTGGGCTCCGGGCTCCGGGCGCTCAACCCCGGCCTCGCCCGGGGTGTCCTCCGGGTCCCCGACGCCACCGGGACCATCGACTTCAGCGACCCGGAGGGGATCTACCTGCTGCCCGAGACGACCTCGGACCTCCCGCCGGTGGGCGGGATCCTGACCCGCGGTGAGGGCAGCTCCCTGTCCCACGTCCAGCTCCTGGCGCGCAACCTCGGCATTCCCAACGTCGTGGTCGGAGAGGAGCACCTCGACGACCTCGTTCGGCGGGCAGGGTGGCGCGTCTTCCTCGCGGTGAGCCCGGGGGGTGTCGTGCGCCTCGAGCTCGACCGTCCCGACACCGCGGCTCTGCTCGGCGCCGAAGGCACGCGGACCCCCGAGGACGTCGTCATCCGCCCCGACCTCGAGAAGCTCGACCTCGAGCGCGCGGAGCCGATCCCGCTCCGGGAGCTGCGCGCCTCCGATTCCGGCCGGGTCTGCGGCCCGAAGGGCGCCAACCTCGGGGAGCTGATGCACGATTTCGGCGACCGGGTGCCCCCCGGCTTCGTGCTGCCCTTCGGAGTCTTCCGGCGCCTGCTCGACCAGCCCCTCGAGCCCGGGGGGCCGCCGGTCTTCGAGTGGATGAAGGCGCGCTACCGGGAGATCGCAGCCCTCGAGGGCGACCCCCGGCGGGAGGAGGTGGTGCGGACCTTCCTCGCGCGGCTCCGCGCCTGGATCGAGCAGGCCGACCCCGGGCCCGCCTTCTGGCGCAGGCTTCGCGAGGACCTGACGGCGACCTTCGGGGAGGAGGGCAGCTACGGGCTTTTCGTCCGCAGCGACACGAACGTGGAGGACCTGCCCGGCTTCACCGGCGCCGGCCTCAACCTCACGCTTCCGAACGTCGTGGGCTTCGACGCCCTGCGCCGCGCGATCGGAAGGGTCTGGGCGTCGCCCTTCACCGAGCGGGCGTGGTCCTGGCGGCAGGCCCACATGGAACGGCCCGAGTACGTCTTCCCGGCGGTGGTCCTGCAGTACAGCTTCCCTTCCGAGAAGTCCGGGGTGATGGTGACCGCGGACGTCGTGGAGGGAAGGCCGGGCTGGATCTCGATCGCCGTGAACGAGGGCGTGGGCGGTGCCGTCGAGGGGCAGGCGGCCGAGTCGCTCCGGGTGCACCTCACCACCGGCGAGGTCCGGTTCCTCGCGCAGGCCACCGCTCCGCGCCGGCGGGAGCTCGATCCGGCCGGGGGCATCCGCGAGGTGCCGGCGAGCGGCACCGAGGCCGTGCTGCTCCCGGACGAGATCGAGGCCCTCCGGAAGCTCGCGCTCGAGGTTCCGCGGCGCTTCCCGGAGCTGCGGGACGCCGAGGGCCGGCCGGCACCGGCCGACATCGAGTTCGCCTTCGCCGGCGGCCGCATGGCGCTGCTGCAGATGCGGCCCTTCGTCGAGAGCCGGCGGGCCCGGGCGAGCGCCTACCTCGAGTCCCTCGACGCCTCCCTCGAGGCCCGGGCGGAGCATCCCGTCGACCTCGCCAGGCCGCCCGGCGGCTGAGGCACCACCGGCTTCGGATCCCGTGGCTCCTCGCCCCGGGCCTCCTCGCGGCGGGCGCCCTCGCCTGCCCGCTCGACGGCTACCGGGCCACGGGGATCGCCCGGTCCGTCTCCGTCCTCGACCTCTCGGACCGAGCCTGGCTCCTCCGGGATCGTCCCATCGAGGCCGGCCGACCGGTCCGCGGGGACACCCACCCGCTGCCCTTCTGGCATCGCGGCGCGGCCGGCATCGCCTGGCGACCGCTTCGCCCGAAGGACCGGGCGCACCTCTACACCTACCTGGACTGGATGCTCTCGAACGGCTCGAACACGGCCGCCAACGTCGTGATCCGCGAGACCCTGCTGCTGCGCGAGCTCGGCGCGGCCGATCCGGAGGGGCGCGCCGAGCTCCTCGCAGACTTCGAAGAGGCGCCGCCGGCCCGCTTCCCGCCGGTTCTGGAGCGCGCCCTCGTCGACCCGGTCCGGCAGCTCGGGCTCGAGAGCACGCACCTGCGACGGGGGAGCTTCCTCGGCCGGCATCTGCGGGCGCGGATGCCGGGACGCTACAGCGTGGCGACGGCGCGGGGTCTCGTGGAAGTGGCGCTGCGGATCGAGCAGGGACGGGTCGTGGACCGCTGGTCGAGCCGCGAGCTCAAGCGCCTGCTCTTCCTGAGCGAACATCCGCGCCGCTACCCGGCGTCCCAGCTCCTCCGGCGGGCGGGGCTCGTCTTCAAGTCGGGCACGCTGTACAGCTGCGGGCCGGGGCACCCGGCGCCCCGCCGCTACCGGGCCGCCCGGCGGAGCTCCCCGGGACCGGGCAGCGCGACCGCCGGAAGGCGCGTCTCCGCCTCGTACTCGGAGATGATCGCGTCCATGCCGACGATGAGCTGTGGGAGCCAGCGCCCCCCCTGCGGGCTTGCGGAGAGCGCCACGGCGACGTAGCGGCCGTCCTCGTGCTCGACGAGGGCGCTGTCCGAGTGCCACCCCCGCCAGCTCCCGGACTTGCGGTAGATCGCCGCCCGGGGGCGCACGGCCCGCAGGCCCCGGACGAACTTGTGCTCGATGGAGGTGCGGCCGAGCATCCGCTTCATCATGCGGCTGTAGCGCGGGGACACGAGCTCGTCGCGCGCGAGCATGGTGTAGAAGCGCGCCACCTGCAGCGCGGTGGCGCCGTGCGAGAGCTGGTGGAGCGGATCCCGCATCCACAGCCCCGCCCGCGCGTAGTCCTTGCCCACCCACAGCCCACCCCCGCGCGCCGGGTCGTAGAGGCGGTAGCGCGGGGAGAGCAGCACCTCGGCGATGAAGCGCTTTCCGACCCGGTGCATCACGTGCGTCGCCGAGGCATTCGAGGAATCGCGAATCATGCGCTCGAGGTGATCTCGCAACTCGGCGTCCAGCCTGAGCTCGCCCCGCGCGATCTTCTCGAAGGCCGCGAGCAACACGGCGATCTTGGGGAGGCTCGCCGCGTACATCATGTGGTCGCCGTTCACCGCGGCCACGCGGGGACGTCCCAGATCCTGGAGGTCCACCATGGCGAGGGCGAGCGCTCCGCGGCGCGCGGCCGGCCTGAGGCCGAGCCGCGACACGAGCGCCTCGAGCCGGGCCTGCAGCTCGGCGTCGCGGTGGCGCCAGAGGGGCACCGGCACCGGGCCGGTGGCCGCGCCCGCACGGCGGAGCAGCTCCTCGAGCCTCGGGTCGATGGCGAACGACGACTCGTCACCGAGGTCATCGGCGGCCGCGGGCCGTGCCGCAGCGCCGCCCAACAGCGCGAGCCCCGCTCCGAGCAGGACCATCTCCCGTGCGCGCCAGCGCACCCCCGTGCCCCTAGTTCGCATGCACCACCCCCGGACCTCCGGAACCTTCTCCCGCCCGCGCCTCCAGCAACCGGCGATGCTCCCGAACCATGAAGACCCCCACCGCGAGCCAGACCCCCACCAGGGCGACGTTGAGGCCGAAGTAGGCCTCGTCCGGCATGAACAGGACCCGCGCCCCCACCAGCACGGTGAGTGCAGCGAGCCCGTCGCCGAGGCGCGCAAAGAGGCTGTCGATCGTGGGCTTGGCCTTGTACTTCTCCTCGGCCCGCAGCGGGAGCCACAGGACGTGCCGCGCCGTGTTGTTCACCGAGTAGTCGGTGGCGTTCTCGAGAATCTTGGTGCCCTTCACCACAGCCAGCACAGGAACGAGCGCCATCGCCGAGTACGAGCCCAGGGCCACCACCGGAAGCAGCAGGAGGATCGCACCAAAGCCGCCGTACTTGAGCAGCCGCGACGCAACGAAGGCCTGCAGGCCGAGGGCCAGCAGGTTGACCCACGAGAAGAAGTCGCCGTAGAAGACGGTGGTCCCCCGTTGGATGTAGTCCCGGACCGCGGCCGGGTCCGTCAGCCCCAGCGCCGCCACCTCCCGCTCCAGGTGCTTCTGGACGACGCCGAACAGCAGGTTCTCCCCGTTGGTATTGACCCAGTTCACCAGCAAGGTGACGGCCGCCGCTGCCAGCAGATATCGGCTGGCGGCGATGATGGAGAAGGCCCCTCGCGGCGTCACCCCCTGGGGGGGTAACTCTTGACCTTCTTCATCTTCACCGGAGCACGGCTCCGACTCCCCGCCGGGGCCGAGCCGCGCGGCCAGCCAGGTGAGAAGGATGGAGGCCGCGAGCGGCACGAGGGCGATCAGCATCAGGGTTCCCGGGGCGATGAGCTCCCGCGCGACGAGCTGGCGGGCGAATGCCGAGCCGGCCCAGGCTCCGGCCGTGGCCCCGAGCGCCACGAAGGGCAGCAGCCGGTGCCCGCGCCGGCCCCGGTAGAGGTCGGCCGCGAAGGCGAAGAACTGCGCGACGATGAAGACGCTGAAGATCCCGACCCAGAGGTAGAAGAGCACCCCCGAACCGAGGAGGTTCCCGAAGAGGAGTCCCGGCTGCAGCGCCCAGAAGCACACCAGGTTGCTCATCGCGAAAAGCGTCGCGAAGGCCACGAGGCGGACCCGGTCGAGCCGGTCCGCGATCCGCGCGTAGAGCATCACGGTGGGGATCAGCAGGAGGCCCTGCGCGAAGCTCGTGTACGCCTTGAGCTCGAGCTTCGAAACGTGGAACTCGCCCGCGCCGAGGGGCCGCAGCAGGAGCCCGAAGGTCCGATCGATGTCGGTGATCGCGAGCCATCCCTCGCGCAGGGGCTTGATGAAGTAGTAGGCGCAGAGGATGAGGAAGACGTTGGCGAACATGAGAACGCCCGTCCGGCCCTCTCCCGGACGGACGTCCGTGAACAACCTGAGGAAGCGATCGAGCCGCGTAGGCGCCGGCATCCCCTCCCCCCCAGGAGCGCCCGGCTCCGGAGGACGAGGCTAGCCCACATCCCGCCGCGGGGCTTTGCGCGGAGCCCCGGGCCGGGGAGTCGGGAGTCGAACCGGGAAGCCGCGCCTGTCTACGCCGGGGCGTCGAGCCCGAGCAGGTCGGCGGTCTCCCGGAGTCGGGCCAGCGCCCGTCGCTCGAGCTGCCGCACCCGCTCCCGGGAGAGCCCGATCCGCCGTCCGATCTCCGCGAGGCTCAGCGGTTCCCCGCCCCC
>JALSIO010000020.1 GCA_026989995.1 Myxococcales bacterium | reverse complement strand
GGGAACGGGATCTCCTGCTTCGCCTCGATCCGCACCTGGTGTGGCCGGTGCCCTTCCTGATGCCCGTCTTCCGGAATGCCGGGCTGCAGCCCTGGAAGGTGCGTGCGGCGCTTTTCGCCTACGCGGCCGCCTCGGGCTTCCGCGTGCGGCCGCGCTTCCTCGCGCCGGCACAGGCCCGGGCGCTCTGCCCGGATCTCCCGCCGGACGAGATTCGAGGTGCGGGGCTCTACGCGGACGGGCAGACCGACGACGCGCGCCTGGTGCTCGAGGTGGCCCTCGCCGCACGGCGGGCCGGTGCGGAAGCCGTGAACCACGCGGAGGTGGTCGCGCTGCTGCGCGGGGCGGGCGGCTGCATCGAGGGCGCGCTGGTGCGGAACCGCCGTTCCGGCCGGAGCCACCCCATCCGGGCCCGGGTCGTGGTCAACGCCGCGGGGGCGGACATGGAGCGGGTGCGCTCCCTCGACCGCCTGGATCTGCGCCCGGAGATCGCCCCCGCCCGCGGCATCCACCTCGTCGTCCCGGCGGGACGCATCCGCACCAAGGTGGCCGTGACCCTGCCCGCCGCCGACGGACGCTACGTCTTCGTGCTCCCGTGGCGGGGAGTCCTCCTGGTCGGCACCACCGATTCCCCCTGCGAATCGCCCGACTCGGTGGAGGTCACCATCGAGGAGGTGCACTACCTGCTCGACGCGGTGAACCGGGCCCTCCCGCTCGCCTCCCTCACCACCAACGACCTTCTGGCCGTCTTCGCCGGGGTCCGTCCCCTGGTGGGGGACACCTCCGACGGCACCATCCCGAGCTCCCGCCTCTCCCGGGAGGACCGGATCTACCGGGACCCTTCGGGGCTGATCTCGGTGGCTGGCGGCAAGCTGACGACCTTCCGGGCCATGGCCGAGCGGGTGGTGGACCTCGTCGCCGGAACACTTCCCCCCGAGCGGCGACGGGCACTTCGCCCCTGCAGCACGGCGCGCGTTCCCATCCGCGCAGACGCCTTCGAGCTGTCGCGCGCCGTGCCCGAGCTCGCGGGCCGTTTCGGGCTGCCGGCGCGCGTGGCCGAGCGGCTGCTCCGGGCCCACGGAGACGCGGCCTTCTCCCTGCTGGAATCGGCGCCTCCGGAGCTCCAACGGCCGGTGGGCGCGAGCGATGCGGTGTTCGCGGAGATTCCCTGGGCGCTGGCCCGGGAGGCGGCGGCGGGCCTCTGCGACGTCCTCGAACGCCGGCTGCGGGTGGTCCTCACGGCTCCGGGCCAGGGGCTCGGGGAGCTCGGCGAGATCGCCCGGGTCGCGGCGGAGGCGGTCGGTTGGGACGAGGTCCGGACCCGGGAGGAGGTGCGCGCGTACCTCGCCTCGCTCCGCCGGGGCTACCAGATCGTCGCGCGACGCGAGAAGGCCGCGGCCGCGGCCTGACGGTCCGCGAAGCCGGGCGGGGAAGGACCCGCGGCACGCAGCCCCGGCTACGCTCCCGGCATGCCGGCGGAGACCCTGCTCGTGGTCAACCCGAAAAGCCGCGCCGGAAGGTCCGCGCGGCACCTCGCGGCCCTCCGCGCCGGGGTCGAGGCGGCGCTCGGCGAGCTGGAGGTCGCGCTGACCCGGGGCCCCCGGGATGCCGAGCGAATCGCCCGGGAGGGCGTGCGCGCGGGATGCCGGCGGGTGGTGGTGGCCGGTGGGGATGGAACGGTGAGCGAGGTGGTCACCGGCATCCTCGGCGCGGATCTCGGCCGCTACGCAGAGCTGGCGGTCCTTCCCTTCGGGACCGGCGGAGACCTCCCACGCACCCTCGGCATTCCGCGCGACCTCGGCGCCGCGCTCGCGGCACTCGCCCGCGGCAAGCGCCGGGTGGTGGATGCCGGGCGGGTCGACTACCGGACGGCCGAGGGCACCCCGCGCTCGAGCTACTTCCTGAACGTGGCCAGTGCCGGCGTGAGCGGGCTGGTGGACCAGCTCGTGGCCCGCGGCGGCAAGGGGCTCGGCGGGCGGATCGCCTTCCTGCTCGCGACGGTCCGCGCGCTCGTGGCCTACCGCGCGGCCCCGGTGGAGGCGCGCCTCGACGGACGGTCGCTCGGCCGGGGGGGGCTCGTGCTCGCCGCCGCCGCCAACGGCCGCTACTTCGGCGGCGGCATGCAGGTGGCGCCGGAGGCCCGTCCCGACGACGGCGCCCTCGACGCGGTGTTCATCGCGGACCGGTCGAAGCTCTTCCTGCTGCGGAATCTCCCCCGAATCTACCGCGGTACGCACCTCGCAGTGGAGGGGGTCGCGAGCGGTCGCGGCGGGATCCTCGAACTCGAGCCGCTCCTGGTCGAGGGGGCTCGCGGGGAGCCGCCGCGGATTCCCGTCGACGTGGACGGCGAACCCCTCGGCTACCTCCCCGCCCGCTTCGAGGTGGTGCCCCGGGCGCTCACCCTCTTCGGCCTTCTCGGATGAACGAAGGGGAGACGGGGATCCTGGGCCGCGTCCGCCGGAGCTGCGCCGCCGTCGCGGCGGGCTCGCGCCGCGTCCGGTTCTGCCCGGAGGCCGCCGATGCCTTCGCGGACCGGCTCCTCCGAGAGGGAGTGCCGCCGGCGCACTTCGACCCGGAGCACCACTTCCTGGGCCCGCCTGCGGAACGGCTCGCGTACGTGCTCACCCTCGACGCCATCAACTTCGGTTCGGGTTGGTTTCCGCTGCTGGCCCGGCGGCCAGGCTGCTCCGGCTACCAGACGGTGGCGAGCCGCCTTCGCGATCGCTTCCTCGAAGCGGGACCCTGGTCGGCGGCGGAGCTCGCCGAGATCGGTGCGGCGGAGATCGCCCGGGTGCTCGGACAGGAGGGGGCCGGTCCGGAGGTGCGTGAGCTGATGGAGCGCTACGCCGGGGCCCTGCGCGATCTCGGCACGCGGATCCTCCGCGAGCACGGGGGCCGCTTCGAAGGTCTGGTCGAGCAGGCCGGGGGCTCCGCCGAGCGGCTCGTGGCGCTCCTCGCGCGCTCGCCCTTCTTCGACGACACCGCGACCCACCGCGGCCGGCGCGTCTGCTTCTACAAGCGCGCACAGATCACGGTCTTCGATCTCGCCCTCGCCTTCGAGCACCGCGGCCCGGGGCGCTTCGAGGATCTCCACCGCCTCACCTCCTTCGCCGACAACCTGGTTCCCCACGTGCTCCGGATGGAAGGCGTGCTGCGACTCGATCCATCCCTCGAGGCGCGCATCGATGCGGGGTGCCTGCTTTGTGCCGGTTCGGAGGAGGAGGTGGAGCTTCGGGCGCTCGGGGTCCACGCAGTGGAGGAGCTGGTGCGGCGGCTCGGGCAGCGGGGCCTGGCCGTGATCCCGGCGGAGCTCGACGCCCATCTGTGGAACCGCGGCCAGGATCCGCGGATCAAGGCGGTGCGCCGACACCGCTGCCGCACGATCTTCTACTGACCGGGACGTGGAGAGGCACCGTGGACACCGCTGAAGGGCGACAGCCCGGGTCGACGCGGGCGGCGCCCCCGACGCCCGGCGGGTCGCCTGGGGGGCGGGGAGGTGGAGGCATGGGGACATCCCTCGTGGTGATCGGCGCGGTGCTGGCTCTCCTCCTCGGGCTGGCGTGGCACCGAGGCGGGGGTGCGCTCGCGGTGGAGGGGCTCGCCCGGGGCGGGGCCATGATCGGGCGCTACGCCGTCCTGATCGTGCTCTCCTTTCTCGCCGCGGGTTTGGCGGAGGTGCTGGTTCCGCACCACCTGGTCGAGCGCGCGCTCGGCGAGCGATCCGGATTGCGCGGGCTCGCGCTGGCCACCGCGGCCGGGGCCCTCACCCCTTCCGGCCCCTTCGTCTCCCTGCCGCTGGCCGCCGCACTCCTCCGCTCGGGCGCGGCTGTGGGCCCCGTGGTCGCATTCGTCTCGGGCTGGGCCATGCTGGCCCTCCACCGCTTCATCGCCTGGGAGGTCCCCATCCTGGGCTTCCGCCTCGCGCTGCTCCGCTACGGGCTCTGCCTCGTCCTTCCCGTGCTCGCGGGCCTCGGCGCCACCGCGGCGGCGCGCCTCCTCCCCGTCCGGCCCTGAGCGGCCGCGGGGCGGCCGGGCGGAGTCATCCGCCGGGGGAAGGGGGCCGTTTCGCCCTCCGCCCGGAAGCGACCCGCAGTCGGGGCGCACCTGGCCGGCAGGCCCGCTGCGGCCGAAGGGGACCGGGCTGGATCTCCGGGCGCCAGCGCGCATCTTGGGTCCCCCCAGGGCAGGTTCGTTGACCCGGGGCCGGCTCCTGATAGACTCCCGCCCTCCCTGGCCGGTCCCCGGCCGGACCCCGACAGCGCGACCCGGCCCCACCACCCCTCGTGTGGTCGAACGAGGTGCACCGCCATGCTCAAGATCGAAGAAATCGAGCCGGGAACTCCCGTCACCCACAGGAACACCGGCTTCCGCTACACGGTGGTGGAGATCGGCGATGACGAGGTCCTGCTCGAGCCGGCGAGCAGTGAGCTCCAGGACCTGGCCATCCCGCTCGACCTCTTCCGGGCCGAGTTCGTCACCAGCGAGCGCTACAGCGCGGGCCGCGGCCGGGGCCGCGGCCGGAGCCGCGGCTCGGCCGGCCGGGTTCCCACCGGCCCGCGCCTCCGGGGCCGGATCAAGAAGATGGTCCGCGACCGCGGGTTCGGCTTCATCCGCGGCGACGACGGCAAGGAGGTCTTCTTCCACCGCTCCGGCCTCGCCGCCGGCGAGTACGACGGCATGTCGGAAGGGGATGCGGTCGAGTACGTGGTGCAGGAGGGCCCGCGGGGGCCGCGCGCGGAAAACGTGCGTGTGGTTCCCCCCGGATCGGACTCTGCCACCACGGAGGCGGCCGCCGCCCACGGCTGAGCACTCGTCGGTGCTCGTTTCCACCACCCCATCCGGCCCCACCGGCGTTCTCGTCCCCCGGCCTCCTCAGCTCCCGGAATCCGGTGTCCGGTCGATGGAGAGGACCTGGTACCAGGTCTCCGTCTCCGTGGCGTGTCGAACCACCCGCTCGCGCGGGATTCGCAGCGGGAGCCGGTGCCCACGACGCCTGACCGCGTAGGAGTCCGGCTCCTCCCGGACCTCCTCCACGTCCTCCACCGTGGTGACGCCCTCGTCGGTCCAGGCCCGGAATCGGACGCGCAGCCGCGGCCGGACGGTGAGCAGCACCTCGCGCCCCCGGGCGCGTAGCAGGAGCTCGGCGACGCGGTCGACGGCGTGGGCGAGGAGGGCCGGGTCCCGGGGAGGCGCGATGCGTCCGAGGCGCAGGAGCCTCGAGACGTCGGCCCGGCCTGCGACCGCGCGCACGCTCTGCTCCGGCGCGAGGGGAGCGAAGTGCTCGATGGCCTCCTCCACCCGCCTGGTCCGCTCGGGGCGAAAGCGCAGCCGGACGCCTTGCTCACCGTTCGCCCGGTGGGCCTGAACGTCCGCCAGCGTCGCGCGCAACCGCATCACCGGGCCCATCCCGTCGAGGGTAGGGAAGGCAGGCGGGGTGGAAAGCGGGGGCACGGCGACCCGGGACGGGCACGCGTCGATATGCTCGGGACATGCCCGACCGCCGCCGCCCCGGCCCCGCGCGGCCCGACGCCCCGAGGCGCGGCGTCTTCGTGGTGCTCCCGGAGCTCGCTCCGCCGGCCAGGCCGGGCATCGGCCCTGCGGGCTTCCCCCTCCCGGAGTGGACCGACCCCGGCGACGGGGCGGAAGGGGAGGGGGCGCCGGGGCGGCTGGTGATCTTCTCGGAGTGCCCGCTTGCGGACGGCCCTTCCCTGCCCGGGACGGGGCTCGCTCTCGCCGCGGCCTTCGCAGCTCGCTGCCCGGACCGGGCGACCGGCGCCTGCGTGCCCCTTCCGCGTCGGCTGCCGGACCTGGTCCGCCTCGCGGAGGAGGTCGGCACCGCAGCCGGGCTGGCGCCGGGGCGGCTGCATCTCGTCGTCGCCCCGGGCCGGGAGGCGGGCGAGGGGCCGCTCGCCGTGGACGAGGCCCTGGAGCTTCTCCGCCGGGCATGGGTCGGGGAGCTCCTCGGCACCGGGGGCGGCGCGGTGGCCGTGCACCCACGGCCGCCGGCGCCGCCCCGGCTGTGGCTCGTCGGTCGGGCTCCGCAACCCGGCTGGCCGCCCGGCGTGGGGCGGCTGCTGCCCGCGGCGCCCGGGCCCGGGGGGCCGCCGGAGGGGGAGCTGGTGCTCCGGGTCATCGGTGCACCGGGCGCCGCCGAACGCTGGCTGGTCGGGATCCGGGGGGGCTGTCCGCCGTCCGCCGGCACGTGACGCCCGAGTCCGGGCTCCCGGGGCCGGACGCTCCTATCCTTGCCGGCGCCCCGCACGCGGCGGGGCGAGACCGGGAGGACCCTCATGGGACGTCTGGCCTGTCCGGCCGCGATCGCGGTCGCACTCGTCTTCGCAGCCAGCCCGGCGCGGCCCGGGGACTTCGAGCTTCCCGCAGACGGGAGCTGCCAGCCCGGCGGGGGGCTCCGGAGCCTCCCGGGGGCCGAGGACGTCGGCACCGTGCCGCTCCGGCCGGGAGACGTCTACACCCTCGAGCGGCTGGGCTCGCTGCGCTTCCACCTGCCCGCGGCGATCTACGAGCAGCGGGAGAAGTTCTTCTTCGAAGGCATGAGGCTCGTGATCGGGCCCTGCTTCCGCGACTACGGGCCGCCCTCCTTCTTCCGGGAGGCGACCGCGAAGTTCCGGGGCCAGGCGCGGCTGCGCCCCGATGGAGGACTCGAGGGCTACACCGCAGGCGAGCCCTTCGCCCGCGAGGATCTGTCCGCCGACGACCCGGCCGTGGCCACCAAGTGGGCCTGGAACGTCGCCATGCGCTACCAGGGCGCAGGCTTCCGCGGGCGGAAGCCTGCGCCCTGGTA
>JALSIO010000019.1 GCA_026989995.1 Myxococcales bacterium | reverse complement strand
GGCGAGGAGGCCGTCCGGATCTTCTCCGAGCTCTACCTGCGCGTGGTGACCAGGGGTGCGCCGGCCGAGGTCCGCCGGGATGCCGTGCGGCATCTCCTCTACTTCCTCGAGAAGGCGGCCCGCGAGGGCGTTTCGGTTGCGGGCGTCCACGAGGCGATCCGGACCGCGCTCGAGGCCCTCGCGCCCGAGCTCGCGCGGGATCGGCGCGCTGCCGCCGTGGCGGCCCGACCGCTGCGCCGGCTCGCGGCGCCGCTCGTGGCCGCGGCGCGCGGGGGATCGGCGGCCGCGAAGGCGGCGGCGCGGACCGCCCTCCACCTGCTCGCGGAGGCCCTCGCCACCACCGTCGAACAGTGGCTCGAGCTCGAGGACCGGGCCGGGTGGTGGAGGGCCTCCCTGCCGGCCGACGCCGCGGAGCCGGAGCTTCCGGAGGAGGTGGAGGCGATCTCGCACGCGGGTCTCCGCCGGCTCGCGGCGCGCATCGAGGCCCTGCGCGGCCGCGATCCCCTCGAGGCGGCCGACGAGCTTCTCGCCCTTCCGGACGAGGGGCGGCTCGCCCGGGCCCACCTCGAAGCCGCCGATCGGATCGGGACGCGGGCAGGAGGAGACGCGGCCGCCGTCGAGCGGATCCGATGGCTGGTGCGTGTGGTCGCCGCCCCGGAGCTCGCGGACATCCACGAGGCCGCCCTCGCGGACATCCGGCGCACCTTCGCGCGGGTGCGGGACGCGGCCGACCGCCGGGCCGTGGAGGTCCTGATCGGCGAGATCTTCGGGACGCTGCGCACGAGCTCCCTCTCCCACTCCCGTTCCGCCTTCGAGCTCGTTTCGGAGGTGGGACGCGCCGTCTTCGAGACCGGGGATCCGGAGCTCGCCGAGCGGGTGGTCGCGGAGCTCCTCGAGTGGGACTTTCCGCCGCCGCGCTTCTCCGGCTTCACCGAGGACTGGCAGGTCCGGGTGGACCCGGCGCATCTGCGCGCCATCCGGACCTACCTCGAGCTCATCGACACCAACCCCACCCTGGCGCGCTCGCTGATCGCGGCGCTGGTCATCCACCTCCAGGTGGGCGGGGTATTCATCGCCGATACCGACCTCTTCCAGAAGGACGTCTCGCGACTGCTCGGGAGCGGGATCCGCGACGTCTACCACACGGTCAAGCACCTCTGCCGTCTCTTTCCGGTCTATTTCAGCGACATCGGCGCCGAAGGCGAGCTCCGCGACGTCTCCTCGCGCATCGACGAGATCACCGGCCGCCGGGATCCGGTCTGCCACTTCCTCCGCAAGCAGTGCCACGTGGAGAGCAATCCCCGGCTGCTCGACCTCATCGACGCCGTGGCGGAGTTCTGGGCCACGGGGCGCTCCGAGGCACTCCGGCCCTACCTGCCCGACCGGATCTTCGACGGCCTCGATCCGAAGGCCCCGGAGCTCGCCGGCCTCCGAAGGATCTTCGAGACCCTGGCGGGCGAGGGGCCGGTGCACCGCATCTTCTCGCTGCCACGGGAGGAGGTCGAGGCGCGGATGGCCTCGCTGCCCGGAGTGGACGAGGTGGACCGGGAGAAGGCGCGGCTCCTGGTCCGACTCCGGGAGCTGGTGGCCCAGAAGTACGAGCTCAGCCACCGCGATCTGCTCGACCGCCTCGCGGCGAGCCCGCGCGTGCGCGGCAGCGAGGTCGAGGCACTCGCCCGGGCTTTGCGCGAGGAGCGCATCGAGGATGCCCTCGAGGTCCTGCTCTGCGTGCTCGAACGCCTGAAGGAGCGCATCACCAGCGACGAGCCCACGCGACCCGTCGAGGACATCTACCGCAAGCGCCACATCGCCGTGGGCATCCCGAGCCTCTACGGCCGCTACCGGGAGGAGAAGCTCGAGGCGCTCGGTCTCTCCTTCCGCATCGAGTCCCTGGCCGGCTCCCTCTTCGAACGGCTGGTGGAATCGCAGAACTTCGCGCTCATGACCCGGGCCGAGCTCGAGCGGGTGGCGCAGACCGTCCGGCTCCTCCTCCGGGCGCTTCGCGTCGACGGCTGCTCGGGGCGCGGGGTCGCCACCGGACTCGCCATGCTCGAGGACGCGCTCTGCTCGGAAGCGGTGAGCATCGACCAGTACGTGAACATCTTCCAGCTTCTCTCGCGGAGCGTCGAGCAGCTCGTGCGGATCCGCTACCTCGAGGTCTACGAGCCCCTTCTGCACCGCATTCTTCCGCGCATGGCGCAGCGGGGGTTGCTGCCCGTCGAGCCGGAGCGCAGTCCGGAAGAGGTCGAGCTGATGGCCTCGGAGTCGTTCTTCCGGGAGCTCATCGCGCGGAGCTTCGGCCTCCAGCCACTCGACCAGCTCGTGGGCCGCGTGAGCCGGGGTCTCGTGGAAGCCCGGGACCGCTTCGACCGGGAGACCCTGAAGCTGCTCATGAGCTACGACCCGGGCCGTCTCGCGGTGCCCATCCATGGCCGCCGGGCACCGGCCGAGGGCGTCGTACGCCTCGGCAACAAGGGCTACATGAGCACCTTTCTCGCCCGGGACCGCTTCCCGGTGCCGCCGGGCTTCATCCTGACCACGGAGCTCTTCCGCTGCCGGCCGGCGGTCCGGGCCTCGCAAGAGCTCCGCCGCGACGTCGAGCGGCGCATCCGCGAGGAGGTCGCTGCGATCGAGGAGGCCACGGGCCGGCGCTTCGGCGACCCCGAGCGCCCCCTGCTGCTCTCCGTGCGTTCGGGCGCGGCCATCAGCATGCCCGGCATGCTGGACACCTTTCTCGACGTCGGCATCAATCCGGAGATCGCCGAGGGCCTCGGCCGGGTCTCGGGCTCCGCCTGGGGTGCCTGGGACGCCTACCGCCGCTTCCTGCAGTTCTGGGGCATGGGACACGGCATCGAGCGGGATGCCTTCGACCATCTGATGCGCGACGCCAAGGTGCGGGCCGGGGTGGCCAAGAAGGCCCACCTGCCACCGGACGCCATGAAGGAGCTCGCCTTCGTCTACCGGCGCTTCCTCGAGCGGCGGGGCGTGGAGGTGACCGACGACCCGGAGGCCCAGCTCTACGCCTGTGTGGACCTGGTCCAGGCGTCGTGGTTCTCGGAGAAGGCGAAGGTGTACCGACGGGCCCTGCAGATCGCCGAGGAGTGGGGGACGGCGGTCATCGTCCAGAGCATGGTCTACGGAAACCTCCACCAGCGCTCCGGCACCGGGGTGGCCATGACCCGCGACCCCGCCCGGGCCGGGGGGCAGGTGGAGCTCTACGGCGACTTCGTGGTGCAGGGACAGGGCGAGGACGTGGTGGGCGGGCTCGTGGAGACCTTCCCGCTCTCGGAAGCCCAGCGCCGGGCCGCGGCGGCCCCGCCGGCGATGTCCCTGGAGCGGGACTTTCCGCGGATCTACGCGAGGCTCGAAGAGCTCGCCAACCGCCTGATCCGCGGCCACGGGATGTTCCACCAGGAGATCGAGTTCACCTTCGAGAGCGACGACCCCGCCGACCTCTACATCCTCCAGACCCGCGACACGGTCATGTCCTCCGTCTCGGAGGTTCGGGCCTTCGTACCCGGCGAAGAGCTCGATCGCGCGCGGCTCGCGGTGGGGATCGGCGCGGGGGGCGGCGCCCTTTCGGGGCGGGTGGCCCACACCGCCGAGGACATCGCGGAGCTCAAGCGCCGCCACCCGGACGAGCCCATCGTGCTCCTCCGGCCCGACACGGTCCCCGAGGACATCCCGCTGATCCTCGAGTGCGAGGGGTTGCTCACGGCGCTCGGCGGGGCCACCAGCCACGCCTCGGTGGCGGCCCAGCGGCTCGGCCGGACCTGCGTCGTCGGCTGCCGGGCCCTCGAGGTCTGCGAGGAGCAGCGGCGTTCTCGCATCGGGAGCTTCGTCATCCGCACGGGTGATTTCATTTCCATCAACGGGCTCGACGGATCGGTCTACGCGGGCCGGCACCCCACCGAGGTGGTCAAGCGGAGCCGCCTCGTCTGATCCCGCCGGCGCGATCTCGGCCAGGAGGAGACCTGAATGGCAAGCACGAACGGAGAAGCCCGGACCCTCGGCATCAACGGCCTCGGGCGCATCGGGAAGCTCACGCTGTGGCATCACGCCGACCGCAAGTACTTCGACCGGATCGTCGTGAACCTCGGCCGCGAGGTCGGGCGGGACCTCGACGCCGTGTGCGGCGTGATCGAGAAGGACTCGACCTACGGCAGCATGCACCGCTTCCTCTACGGCGTGAATGCCGCCCCCTGCGTGCGCATCGTGGACCGCGGCCGGCGCCTCCTCGAGGTCGCCAGCGTTCCGGTCACGATCCTCCAGCGGGCGCGCAACCCGCGGGACATCGGCTGGCGGGAGCACGGCGCGCGCGTGGTGGTGGACACCACCGGGGCCTTCAACGACCCCACCGCCCCGGCGGAGGCCGACGGCGGCGCGCTGCGGGGGCATCTCGCCGCCGGTGCGGAGAAGGTGATCAACAGCGCCGCCTTCAAGGTCAAGGGCGGGGCGAGGGCCGTGCCCGAGGATGCGGTCACGCTCATCTACGGAATCAACCACGAGCTCTTCGACCCGGCCCGCCACGGCGTGCTCTCGGCGGCCTCCTGCACCACGACGGCCCTCGCCCACATGGTCAAGCCGCTGCTCGACCACCTGCGCGATTCCGCCGTGATCACCGCCTCGATGAGCACGGTGCACGCCGCGACCAACAGCCAGAGTGTGCTCGACACGGTGCCGAAGGCGGGCGCGCGCGACCTGAGGCGCAGCCGGAGCGTGCTGAACAGCATCATCCTCACCTCCACCAACGCGGCCTCGGCCCTCGAGCAGGTGATTCCGGAAATCCGCGAGGTGGGCTTCATGGCGGACTCGGTGCGGGTCCCGATCCCCACCGAGTCGCTGATCATCCTGAACCTGACCCTTCAGTCGCGCATCACGCCCGAGGGGGAAAGCTCCATCGACCGGGACCTCCTGAACCGGATCTACCGCGACGCCTCGGAGGGCTCGCAGAAGGGTCTGCTCGTCTACAGCGAGGAGCAGAACGTGCCCATGGACGTGATGGGCATGCGCGCGGCGGTGGTGATCGAGGCGGCGGAGACCCACACCCGCACGGGCTTCGTCGACCTCGACCTCTGCCAGGTACCGGGGGTGGTGCCGGAGGCCATCGACAAGCTCCCGAGCTCCGTGATCCGGGTGCCGGTCACCCACGCCAAGGTCTTCGGCTGGTACGACAACGAGTACGGCTCCTACACCAACATGCTCGCCGATCTCACGGTCCACGTGCACAGCCGGCTGGACTGAGCCCCCGGGGGGGCGGCGCCCGCCGTTGCCGGGGTCGGCGCCCTCCCCTATAACCGATCCATCCTGATGGACGGATGGATCCGCGGCCGGAGCGCGGCCGCGCCCGCCCGCTAGCGCCGCCCGGCCCGCGCCCGCAGCCGCGGCAGGGAGGAGTCATGCCCGCTTCGCAGCACCCGCCCTTCAAGGTCAAGGACCTCGGCCTCCACGAGCTCGGCCGCAAGGAGATCCGCCTCGCCGAGCACGAGATGCCCGGGCTGATGGAGCTCCGCCGGCGCTACGCCCCGGAGCGGCCGCTCGCGGGCGTGCGCATCATGGGCAGCCTGCACATGACGGTGCAGACGGCGGTCCTGATCGAGACCCTCACCGCCCTCGGGGCCGACGTGCGCTGGGTCTCCTGCAACATCTTCTCCACCCAGGACGAGGCCGCGGCGGCCGTCGTGGTGGGCCCGGAGGGGACGCCCGAGGAGCCGCGCGGCCCGGCCGTCTACGCGTGGAAGGGGGAAACCCTCGAGGAGTACTGGTGGTGCACCAACGTCGCCCTCGAGTGGCCCGATGGACGCGGGCCCCACCAGATCGTGGACGACGGCGGCGACGCCACCCTGCTGATCCACAAGGGCCTCGAATTCGAGCGCGCGCGCAAGGTGCCCGACTTCAACCCCGAGACGGACCCCGAGGAGTGGGGCGTGATCCTCGAGCTGCTCCGGCGGGAGCAGCGGCGCGACCCGGGGCGCTTCGCCCGGCTCTCGGCGGAGATCCGGGGCGTCTCGGAGGAGACCACCACCGGTGTCCACCGCCTCTACCAGATGGAGCGGGAGGGAAAGCTCCTCTTCCCGGCCATCAACGTCAACGACTCGGTCACGAAGAGCAAGTTCGACAACATCTACGGCTGCCGCCATTCACTGATCGACGGGCTCAACCGCGCCACCGATGTGATGATCGGGGGCAAGGTGGCGGTGGTGTGCGGCTACGGCGAGGTGGGCAAGGGCTGCGCACAGGCGCTGCGCGGCCAGGGCGCCCGTGTGGTCGTCACCGAGATCGACCCCATCTGCGCGCTGCAGGCGGCCATGGAGGGCTACCAGGTCGCAACCCTCGAAGACGTCGTGGAGACGGCCGACATCTTCATCACCGCCACGGGCAACTTCCGGGTGATCACGGCCGAGCACATGGCCCGCATGAAGGACAAGGCCATCGTGGGCAACATCGGGCACTTCGACAACGAGATCGACATGGCCGGCTTGAACAAGGTCCCGGGGATCCGCCGGGTGAACATCAAGCCGCAGTACGACGAGTGGATCTTTCCCGACGGACACAGCGTGCTCGTCCTCGCCGAGGGGCGGCTGCTGAACCTCGGCTGCGCCACGGGTCACCCGAGTTTCGTGATGTCGGCTTCGTTCACCAACCAGGTCCTCGCCCAGATGGAGCTCGCCCGGCACGGGGCGGAGTACGGCCGGAAGGTGGTCATGCTCCCGAAGCACCTCGACGAGGAGGTGGCCCGGCTGCATCTCGACCACCTCGGCGTGCGCCTCACCCGGCTCACCCCGGAGCAGGCCGAGTACATCGGCGTGCCCGTG
>JALSIO010000018.1 GCA_026989995.1 Myxococcales bacterium | reverse complement strand
AGGCGTCGCGTGGTTCCCCCTGGGGGACGCGAGCAGGTCCGCGCCCAGCCTGAGGACGGGAAGCTGAGAACGGCAAGCGGGCTGGAAGGGCACCAGAAGGGTCCCGGAAGGGGAAGGAGCTTGGCTCGTGGGACCCGCGCACCTCTTTCCTGGAAGCCGGCAGGGCGGAGAGCGCCCGCCATGCTCTCAGGCGGGTTGCCCGGTGCCCGCTACCGCTTGATCACGTAGCCCAGCGCCCGCAGCTGCTGGAGCCGCATCTCGTCGAGCTCCACCTCCTCCCGCGCCCCCGGGAGCGGCTCGCCCGCCACCGCCGCCTCCACGCGCGGGAGGAGTCGGGCCACGAGCTCCGGATGTGCCCCCGCGAGGTCGCGCTGCTCCCCCGGATCCTCGGCGAGCTGGTAGAGCTGGACGAGGTCCGGGTCGCTGGGAATCGCGAGCAGCCGCCAGGGCCACTCGGTGACCGAGAACTCCACCGTCGGCTCCGCTCCCACGCGGCCCCAGGTGAGGTCGAGGGCGGCCTCGGCGGTCCGCGGGGCCAGCGGCTCCTGGGGCTCACCCCGCGCGGCGGCGAGGATGAGCGGGACCAACGAACGGCCCTCGGCACCCGGCAGCGGCGGAAGCCCGAGGAGATCGAGCACGGTGGGCCAGATGTCGATGTTGCGGACCAGCGGCTCCACCACCACGGGCTGCGGCAGCCGGAAGGGCAGGGAGAGGACGAGCGGAACCAGCGTGACCTCGGCGTAGAGGTTGCGCGCGTGGCCCTCGCTGCCGTGCTCGTAGAAGGCTTCGCCGTGGTCGGAGGCGATCACGACCAGCGTGCGGTCCATGACCCCGAGGTCGACGAGCTCCTTGAAAAGGCGCCCCAGATTCCGGTCGGTCCAGTGGATGGCGTTGTCGTAGGCGTCCACGTAGCGGGTTCCGAAGAGTGCCGACTCCTCCTCGTAGAGGTACTGGTGCACGTCCATGTAGTGGAGGTAGAGCAGGAAGCGCCGATGCGCGTGCCCTCGAAGGAACTCGACCGCCGCTTCGGTGACGTCGAGGTCCGTTCCCTTGAGCGCGGGCGCACCCGGCGCCCGCCGTTGCGCCCGAACCGGATCCGCGCTCGGCGCCGGGCGCACGTATACGTCGAAGCCCTGGCCGAAACCGAAGTTCGGCGCCACCCAGCCGTTGCGGTAGATGCCCGCGGTCGCGAAGCCGGCATCGCGGAAGATCTCCGCCGGGAGCCGGAGCCCCTCGGCCAGGGCGTGGGAATAGCGGTAGATGCCGTGCCCGGGCGGATTCGCAGCGGTCCAGATCGACGCCATGGAGGTCTTGGTGTAGCTCGACTGCGCCCGCACCCGGGCGAAGCGGACGCCGACCTCGGCGAAGCGGTCGAGGATGGGCGAGGTGTCGCGCTCGTAGCCGTAGCACCCGAGGTGGTCGGCGCGCAGGGTGTCCACGAGCACGAAGACCACGTTCACATCGTCGCGGTCGCGAAGCGCGAGGAGCTCCGAGGCGTCCCGCTCCGGCCGGGCCGCCGGACGGATGCGCACCTGCGAGAGCACGCCCCCGAGCACCAGGAGGGCGATGGCCAGCGAGAGAAACCGGCCGCCGCGGCGACCCCCGACTGCGCGTCCCATCCGCTACCGGCCCCCACCGCCACCCGGGTCGACCCCGAGTGCCTCGGCGAGGCGGAGGAGCTCCTCCCGCCCCGCCGGACCGTCCAGGCCGCCCGATAGCGCCCGCCGGAGCGCGCGACGCGCCTCCGGAAGACGACCCAGGGCCGCCAGCGCCCGGGCCCGGAGCCCGGCCACCCGAGGCGGACGAGCCCCGGCCGCCGCCGCGCGATCGGCAGCCCGGAGCGCCTCCGCCGGCTCGGCGCGGGCGAGGTGGACCTCCGCCAGCGTGTCGAACACCTCGGCCGGGGCCCCGGGCTCGTCGGCCGCCGCGGCCGCGAGCTGTAGCGCGCGGTCGAGGTCGCGACCGAGCCGGGCCAGGGTCCAGGCCACGTCGTTCCGCAGGGCCACGTCGCCAGGCGCCCGCGCCAGGGCCGCCTCGCGCGCCGCGAGCGCCTCCTCCAGCCGGCCGAGCCCCTCGAGCGCGGCAGCGTAGCGGGACCAGCGGACCGCCGGCTCCGGATCGAGTTCGAGGGCCCGGTGCAGCAGGTCGGCCGCCCGCCCGGCGTCGCCGCGGGCGAGCGCCACGCGCCCGAGCCCCTCGAGCACGCCCGCCTCCCGGGGGCTTTCCGCGAGCACCTCCCGGTACAGCCGCTCCGCCTCCGAAAGCCGGCCCCGCGCCTCGAGTGCCAGTGCGAGGGTCGCTCGGGCCGCGGGGGTCGCGCCGAGCTCGAGCGCCCGCCTCGCTTCCGCCTCCGCCCGCTCCGGCTGCCCGAGCGCGAGCCAGGCCGTGGCCCGGAGCTGGGAAGTCATCGCGCCTTGCGGCATGTCGCGGGCGAGCTCGAGAGCCCGGGCGGGCTCCGTCCGGACGATCCGGCTGGCCTCGAAGAAGCGCTCGATCGCCTCGACGTGCTCCTTGCCATCGATCCCGCCGACCTCGCCGAGCGGACGCCGGGTGGGGGCCGGCCCCGCGAGGTAGCCGAGCGCGCGCAGCCGGGCGCGCCCGGCCGCATCGAGCCCGTGCGGGCGCAAGGGCGCCTGCCGGCCCGCGAGCCGCGCGGTGAGCCGGGCATCGAGCTCCGCGACCCGCTCCGGCCGAAGGGGGGCGAGGTTGTGAAGCTCCCCGGGGTCGCTGCGCAGATCGTAGAGCTCGGGCGTGGGGGCGCGGATGTACTTCTCCTCGGAGGTCCGAAGGCCGAGGAGCGGGCTCCATCCGAAGTCGATCTGCGGCGCGAGGGTCTCCACCCATGCGGTGCGGGGCCCGCCCGGAGGGCGCCAGCTCCGTCCGCCCGCGGGCGCGAGGGGGAGGAGACTCGCGCCATCCGGATCCGGCAGGGACGCGAGGCCGAGCGACCGGGCGAGGGTCGGCGCGACGTCCGCGAGGCGCACCGGATCCGACACCACGGCCCCGGCGGGCCAGCCGGGGCCCGCGGCGAGCAGCGGCACGCGCTGGGTGGCGTCGTAGACGAAGTAGGCGTGGGTCCGCTCCCCGTGCTCGCCCAGACTCTCGCCGTGGTCGCTGGTGACCACCACCGCGGTCCGCCCGTCGCCGAAGCGGCGGTCGACGGCCTCGAGCAGGCGACCGACCTGGGCGTCGGCGAAGGCGATCTCGGCATCGTAGGGGCGCCCGGGCAGCGCCGCCGCGAAGCCCACCGGAGGATCGTAGGCCGCGTGCGGGTCGTAGAGGTGGACGAAGAGGAGGAAGCGGTCCGGCGCCTCCTCGAGCCACGCGATCGCGGCGTCCACCACCGCGTCGCCGCGCCGCTCGGGCACCCGGAAGAGCCCGCTCGCGCTGTAGCGGCCCGCCTCGAGGGCGTCGTCGTAGACCTCGAAGCCCTGGTCGAGGCCGAAGCGGGAGTCGAGGACGAAGGCCGCCACGAAGGCGGCCGTGGCGAGCCCGGCTTCCCGCGCGCGCTCGGCCAGCGTGACGACCTCCGGAGCGAGCTCGAAGTGTCCGTTCATCCGCGCCCCGTGGCGCGGCGGGTCGAGGCCCGTGAGCAGCGTGGCATGGGAGGGCAGCGTGAGCGGGGCCGGCGAGATCGCCACGTCGAAGCGCGTTCCGCGCGCGGCGAGCGCGTCGAGGGTGGGTGTGCGCGCGAAGTCGGCGCCGTAACAACCGACGTGGTCCGCCCGCAGCGTGTCGATGCTGACCAGGACCGCTCTGCGCGCGCCGGACGCCCCGTCCGGGGTGCAACCGAGCAGCAGCCACGCCAGGGCCAGCAGCCCGCAGCCGACCGGGAGCCGGCCCCGGCAGCGCGGTTCCCGCGGCGCCGGGGAAGGGCCGGAGCGCCGCACCGGGACCGTCCTCCACCCGCGGCCCGGGAACGCCGATAGGAGCGGCGGGGGCGGCGGAGCGTGCCCTCCGGCCCGATTGGTGGCCACCGGCGAGAGCCGTATCCTGCGAAGCCCGCGGGCGCGGGACCCGCCGGTGTCGGCGACGTGAGGGAGGTTCATGGCGTCCAGTCTTCCCCGGATCCCGACACCCGGTCGATCCCGGAGCCCGGCCGCGGCGGTCGCGCGATCCCGCCCGGCCGCGGTGCTGCTGGCCGTCTTCATCGCCATCCCGACGGGATGTCTCGAGAGCCCGGAGGCCCGCCTGGCGGAGATCCGCGCGGCGCAGGAAGCGGGCAGCTTTCGGGAAACCATCGGACCCCTGCGCGAGATCCTAGCCGACGACCCGGACGGGGCGGAGGCGAACTGGCTGCTCGGGCGCGCGCTCTTCGAGACCGGCAATCCGAGTGCGGCCATCTGGCCGCTCCGCAAGGCGGCCGGCGCCGGTCCCCGCGCCGACGACGCGGGGATCCTGCTGGCCCGGGCCCTCCTCCGCACCGGCAACTACGAGGAGGCGACCACGGCCGCCGACGCGGTGCTCGCCCGGGATGCCGGCCGCTCCGAGGCATGGCTCCTCCGCGCCCGGGCCCGGGCGCAGCTCCACGCGTGGTCCGGAGTTCTCGAGGACACCGCGGCCCTGCTCGCCCGCAACGGCGACGACGAACAGGCCCTCGGCCTCCGTGCCACCGCGCTTCGCGAGCTCGGCCGCCTCGACGAGGCCCGCGAGGCCTTCGAGCGCCTGAGGGAGCTCGCGGAGGCCCGCGGAGACGTGGTCGCCGCGGCGCGGAGCTGCACCGCCGCCGCCACGACCCGGATCCTCGCGGACCAGCCGGCCGAGGAGGATCCGGCCGCCCCCATCCCGAAGCGGCCCTCCCCCGAGAAGGCGAGCCCGGAGGGCGAGGCCGCCCTCCGCGCCTGTGCAGCCGCCTTCCCCGCCGAGCCCTCGGCCACGCAGAACCTCGTCGACTACCTGAACGGCCTCGGGCGCACCGACGAGGCGCGCGAGGTGCTCGAGGCCGCCGTGGCGAAGGCCCCGGAGGTCTTCGCGTACCGCCGGGCCCTCGCCAACCAGCTCTGGCTCGTCGGCGAGCCGGAGCGCGCGGCGCAGGTGCTCGAGGAGGCGGTGGGCGACTTCGGAAACACCGAGGCGTACGAGGCCCTCGCGGACATTCAGCGGCTCCGCGGCGACTTCGAGGCGGCGGCAGCGACCCTCGAGCGCGCCACGGCCGCGGGTGTGGGGAGCGAGTCCCTCCGCTTCAAGCGCGCGGACCTGCTCGTTTCACTCGGGCGCCACGACGAGGCCCTCCGCCTCGCGGAAGGGTTCACCGAGCCGGCCTATCGCCACATCATCGAAGCGCGGGTGGCCCTCGAGCGCGGCGAGCCCGCGCAGGCCCTCGACCTCTTCGAACGGGGGCTCGAGCGGTGGCCCGACAACGCGGGCGCCCGCGCCCTCGCCGGCCGGGCCGCGCAGGAGCTCGGTGACTTCGAGCGGGCGCTGGCCGAGTACCGCGAGGCGGTCCGGGCCGACGCCGGGGCGACCGATGCGGGGCTGGCCGCCGCGCGACTCGCTCTCGGGCTCGGCCGCTACGCCGATGCCATGACCTACGCCGCACACCACGTCCGGTCGCGGCCCTACGACGGGCCGGCCGCATACCTGGCCGGGGCCCGGGCAGCGGATGCCAGCGGCTCCGAGCAGGGCGTCTCGATCTTCCTCACGGCCCTCGCCCGCCAGCCCGGCGGTCTCGCCCATGCGCTGGCCGAGCGCGCACGGCTCCTGCTCAGGCGGGGGAAGACCGAGGAGGCCCGGAGGGTGCTCGAGCAGGCGCGCCTCGACTGGAAGGACCCGAGCGCGCGACCGGCGCTGCGGGCCCTCGTGGAGGTGCTGATCGCCGAGGGGCGGGGCCTGGATGCCCTCGCCCGGCTCGCGTCGCTCCTCGAGGCCGCCCCCGAGGACGCGGATCTCTTCGACCTGCGCGGGCGGGTGCTCCTCGAGCTCGGCCGGGTGGCCGACGCCGAGACGAGCTTCCGGCGCGCCCTCGAGATCGATCCGGAGCACGCCGGGGCCCACGCCGGGATCGGCATCGTGCTGGCGCGGCGCGGGGATGGCGATGCCGCGATCCACGAGCTAGACCGGGCGACCGCCCTCGACCCGGATCAGCCCGAGAGTGCCTACCGGGCAGCCCAGCTCGTGCTCGCCGCCGGCGACCTCGCGGCGGCCCGGGACCGCCTGCAGGCCCTGCTCCACCGGTTCCCGGGCCACGCGGGGGCCGCCAACGACCTCGCCTGGGTGCTCGCCAGCCACCGGGAGGACCTCGACCGCGCCCTCGAGCTGGCCGAGCGCGCCTGGGCCTCCGAGCCCGGTCCGGCGGTGGCCGACACCCTCGCCACCGTGCAGCTGGTGCGGGGCGAGCCGGAGTCCGCCCTCGCGCTGCTCGACGAGGCGCTGCAGCGCTGGCCCGACGACCCGACCCTCCACTTCCGCCGCGGCCGTGCCCTCGTGGCCACGGGGCGCGAGGCGGAGGCGCGGGCCGAGTTCGAGCGCGCGCTCTCGGCCGGAAGCTTTCCCGAGGCGGAGGCCGCCCGGGAGGCCCTGGCCGTGCTGGCGCGACCGCCGGTCGACGGATGAGGGCCGTGCCCGCCACCACCGCCCGCGCCGTGCTCGGGCTCGGGCTCGCGCTCGGCCTCGGGCTCGCCGGGTGTGGGGACGAGACGGCGCGCCTCGAAACGCACCTCGCGAACGCCGAGCGCTACGAACGCGAGGGGCGCCTCGAGGAGGCGACCCTGGAGCTCAAGAACGCGCTCCGCGCGGCCCCCACCCGGGCCGGGACCAATCTGAGGCTGGCCCGCGTCCTCGAGCGGCGGGAGAAGCTCGAGGATGCGGTCTTCTTCTACCGCGAGGCGCGCCGCCTCGACCCC
>JALSIO010000017.1 GCA_026989995.1 Myxococcales bacterium | reverse complement strand
GCCCCGCCGGCGCGCCCCGGTGCCCGATCCGGGTGCGGGACGCCGGAGCGTGTCGGCGCCGCGGGGTGCCGCACGTGGAGCGGATGGGGAGATCCGGCGAGTCGGCTGGACGCCGGGTCCCGGGCGGCGCGCCGGCCGGGCGGACCGCAGGGCAGCTCCACCGGCCGGGCGAACCGGACGGGACGCGCCAGCCGGACATCCCGGGCCGACCCGTCGCGACGAACGCGACGGGCCGGACGGACGCGGCGGACAGGACGGGAAGGGAAGGCGAGGACGAGAACTTGCTCCACTCGAGCCGGATCCGAGAGACGCTGGAGGCCTACCGGCGCCACGAGACCGACACGGGCTCGCCCGAGGTGCAGGTGGCCCTGCTCACGGAGCGGATCAACGACCTCTCCGAGCACTTCCGGCACCACGCCAAGGATCACCACTCCCGGCGGGGGCTTCTCAAGCTGGTCAGTCGGCGCCGCCGGCTGCTCGACTACCTCCGCCGGACGGATCCCGATCGCTACACGGAGCTCATTCAGCGGCTCGGGCTCCGGCGCTGAGCCGCGGCCGGCCCCGGGGCCCGGTCCACCCGGCCGCACGCCGGGGGCCGCGCCGCCGCCCACCGGTCCCGGCGGGGCCGGTCGAAACCCCCTTTCGGAAGCGGTACGCTCCGGAACGCAACGGACGCGGCGGTGCGGCCTTCCGGGGAGTCCCCGGGCCGGCACTGGCCGGCTCCGATGCCGGGAGCGACTCCCTGCGACGGCGCGGGGATGCGACCTCCCGGCGGGGAGCACGAGGAGAACACCAACCGAGAAGCAGCCGGTGAGCCCGCGCGGGCGATCCGGCTCCCGGGCGGCGGATGCCGCCCGGCCCGAGGGCCGCGAGCGGTCCCACCACGGCCAGCGCCTTCCGCGCCGCCGCGGAATGCGGGAATCCGCCATACGCGCAGACCTCCCATGCGCGCATCGCCGATTCCGCATTCCGCCCGGGACGGGCCGGGCGCCGGCCGGCACACCCCAACGGGCCCGCGAGGGCCCGCCGGCTGGAGAGAAGCATGCCCTACTGGTTCGACTACCACGAGGTGACCGCCGAGGTCGGCGGCCGCGAGATCACCATCGAGACGGGGCGCCTGGCCAAGCAGGCCCACGGCTCCGCGCTGGTCACCGTCGGCGACACGGCCGTGCTGGTGACCGCCACCCATTCGAGGCCGCGACCGGGGATCGACTTCTTCCCGCTCACCGTGGACTACGTCGAGAAGTTCTCGGCGGCGGGCAAGATCCCGGGCGGCTTCTTCAAGCGGGAGGGCCGCCTGGCGGAGCGCGAGATCCTGGTCTCGCGCTTCATCGACCGCTCGATCCGCCCCCTCTTCGCCGACGGCTACCGGGACGAGACGCAGATCACCGCGACCGTGCTTTCGGCCGACGGGATCCACCCCCCGGACATCGCGGGCTTCGTGGGCGCATCGGCGGCGCTCACGGTCTCGGAGATTCCCTTCCTCGGTCCCATCGGCGCCGTCCGGGTGGCCCGCGTGGACGGCAAGCTCGTCGCCAACCCCACCCGGCAGGAGATCGAGGACGCCGACCTCGAGCTGGTGGTCGCCGGCAACCGGAACGCGCTGGTCATGGTGGAGGGCGAGGCCCGCGAGGTGCCGGAGGCGCAGCTCCTCGAGGCCCTCAAGTTCGCCCACGACAGCCTCGTGCCGCTGCTCGAGGTGCAGGAGCAGCTCCGCTCGCTCGCCGGCAAGCCCAAGATCGAGGTGAGCCCCCCGAGCCGCGATCCCGAGATCGAGGCCCGGGTGCGGGAGCGCGCCGAGCCGCGCATGCGCGAGGCGGTCCGCGTCTCGGCGAAGAAGGCGCGCTACGACACCCTCGCCGAGATCGAGCGCGAGGTCCTCGACGAGCTCACCGCCGAGCTCCTCGACGAGCCCGCCCGCTTCGAGAACCTCCGGGCGGTTCGGGAGCGCGAGGCGGGTCTCGCCCGCAGGACCCAGGATGCCCGGGAGGCGCTGCACGAGCTCCGGTCCCGGCTCATGCGCTCCATGATCCTCGAGGAGGGGCGCCGGATCGACGGCCGGGCGCACGACGAGATCCGGCCCATCGCCTGCGAGGTCGGCGTGGCCCCGCGCGCCCACGGAACGGCCGTGTTCACCCGGGGCGAGACCCAGGCGCTGGTGTACACCACCCTCGGGAGCGCCCAGGACAGCCAGACCATCGACGCGCTCACCGAGCGCTCCGAGAAGGTCTTCATGCTCCACTACAACTTCCCGCCCTTCTCCGTGGGCGAGGCCCGCATGCTGCGCGGGCCGAGCCGGCGCGAGATCGGGCACGGGAACCTCGCGGAGCGGGCCTTCAAGGCCGTGCTTCCGGACTACGACGACTTCCCCTACACCATCCGGGTGGTCTCGGAGGTGCTCGAGTCCAACGGCTCCTCCTCCATGGCGACGGTCTGCGGCGCCACCCTGGCCCTCATGGATGCCGGCGTGCCGCTCCGGGGCGCGGTGGCGGGGATCGCGATGGGCCTGATCCAGGAGGGCGATCGGGTCGCCATCCTCTCGGACATCCTCGGCGACGAGGACCACCTCGGAGACATGGATTTCAAGGTGGCCGGCACCCGCGACGGGATCACGGCCGTGCAGATGGACATCAAGATCCCCGAGGTGAACTGGTCGGTGATGGAAAAGGCGCTCGCCCAGGCGCGTCGGGGCCGGTTGCACATCCTCGAGAAGATGGCCGAGGAGACGCGGGAGGAGCTTCCGGATCTCACGCCGCGCCCGCAGCTGGGGCGCTTCGCGCCGCGCATGGACGTGGTCTACGTCAAACCGGACCGGATCCGGGACATCATCGGCCCGGGCGGCCGGGTCATCCGCGGCATCCAGGACACCACCGGCGCCAAGGTGGACGTGGAGGACAGCGGCCGGGTCACGATCTTCTCGCCCGATCTCGACGCCCTCGAGCGCGCCAAGGCGATGGTCAGGGAGCTCACCCAGGAGGCGGAGCTCGGCCGGCTCTACTGCGCCAAGGTCAAGCGCATCACGGACTTCGGGGCCTTCGCGGAGATCTTCCCCGGCACCGACGGCCTGGTGCACATCAGCCACCTCGCCGAGGGCCGCGTGGACAAGGTGACCGACGTGGTGCAGGAGGGAGACGAGATCCTCGTCAAGTGCATCGACATCGATCCGAGCGGCCGGGTGCGCCTCTCCCGCAAGGAGGCGCTCGCCGAGCTGCCCGAGCAGGGCGGCGAAGAGGCGCCGACCGACGCGTGAGCGGGGCCTCGCCCCGGGTCCGGATCCGGCGCCTGCCCCGGGGCGAGGGGCTTCCCTTCCCGGCCCGGGCGACCCCGGGCGCCGCCGGCTTCGACCTCGCGGCCGCGGTGGAAGGAGAGATCACGCTGCTCCCCGGCGAGCGCGTGCTCGTGCCCACCGGCTTCGCGGTGGAGATCCCGAGGGGCTTCGAGGGGCAGGTGCGTCCGAGGAGCGGTCTCGCCCTGCACCACGGTGTCCTGGTGCCCAACGCGCCCGGCACCGTCGACGCCGACTACCGGGGCGAGCTTCAGGTGTTGCTGCTGAACGCCGGTCGGGCCCCCTTCCGCATCCACCGCGGCGACCGGATCGCCCAGCTGGTGATCGCCCCGGTGGCGGAGGCCCGGCTGGTGGAGGTCGAGCGCCTCGGCGAGACCGAACGCGGCGCCGGGGGCTTCGGCCACACCGGGCGGGGAGGCAGGCCCGGAACGGCCCGCCGGGGCGTGGAGGAGGGGCGATGAGGGGGAGCTCGGTGGCGCCCACGCTGGGGGGCGAACCCGTCCACCCGCGGCCGCCGACGCCGGTGGACGAGCCGGCGGGGGGGCCGAAGAGCGATCTCCCGGCCCGGCTGCTCACGGCGGCGGTGCTGATTCCCACCGTGCTCTACGTGATCTACCTCGGCGGCCTCTACGTCCTCGCCGCGGTCGAGGTGCTGACGCTGCTCGGCCTCCGGGAACTCTACCGGCTGATCGAGGCGAAGGGCGCGCATCCGCAGGTCACCTTCGGGCTCGTGGCCGGCGGCTCGCTGCCGGTGATCGCCTACCTCGGAGGCGAATACCACGCCATGCTGATCATGACGGCGTCCCTGCTCGCCATGATGGTCTCCCAGCTCGGGAAGGCGCGGGTGGGGGAGGCGCTTGCGAGCATCTCGGGGACCTTCTTCGGGATCTTCTACGTGGGCTGGCTGCTCTCCCACGCGGTCCTGCTGCGCAACTTCGACCGCGTCCTCCTCGGCCGGTGGCCGGCGGCGGCCGAGCTCGGGCTCTCGCCGCACATCGGCGCCTTCCTGCTCGTCTTCACGCTCGCGAGCGTGATCGCCTGCGACGCGGGGGCCTACTTCGCGGGTCGGGCCTACGGTCGCCGGAAGCTCGCCCCGCGGATCAGCCCCGGCAAGACCGTGGAAGGCGCCGTCGGAGGCGTCCTCGCGGGGGTCGTGGCCGGGGTCCTGGCCAAGCTCGTCTTCGACAGCCTGTGGCCCGGCGTCACCCGGGCCTTCCCCTGGTCGGCCGTGGTTCCCTTCGCCTTCACACTGGCCGTGGTCGGGATGATCGGAGACCTGGTGGAGTCGCTCCTCAAGCGGGACGCGAAGCGGAAGGACACCGGCGCGCTGCTCCCCGGAACCGGCGGGGTCCTGGACCGGATCGATTCGAACCTGCTGGCGATTCCCGTCATGTACTACATGCTGCTCGGGTACTTCTACCTCCGGGTCGGCTGAGGCCGGCCGGGGCCGGGAGCCTTTGCCGCGGCCCTCGCCCGCGGGTACCCTCCCGGCGGCGGCCCGGTCCGCGACGGCCGGAGCGCGTCATTCCCCGATTCCTCCGGCGGAGGCCCCCCATGTCCGGCGTGCCCGGAAGCGCCCCTTCCCCGGACGAGGTCCTGCGGGAGCGGGAAGCCGACCACTTCCACGACGAGTGCGGCGTCTTCGCGGTCCACGGCCATCCCGAGGCCGCCCACATCACCTACCTCGGCCTCTACGCCCTGCAGCACCGCGGCCAGGAGAGTGCCGGCATCGTCTCGGCCCACGCCGGCGAGCACCTGGTCATGCGCGGAATGGGGCTGGTGGCGGACGTCTTCAACGAAGCGCGCCTCGCCCGGCTCCGGGGGCGCCACGCCGTGGGGCACGTCCGCTACTCCACGGCCGGCGAGAGCGAGCTGCGCAACGCCCAGCCCTTCTGCGCGACCACCGACAGCGGGCCGGTGGCCCTCGCCCACAACGGGAACCTGGTCAACGCCGCCCGGATCCGGCACGAGCTCGAGGGGCGGGGCGCGATCTTCAGCAGCACCTCCGACAGCGAGGTCATCGTGCACCTGCTCGCGCGCTCGCGCGAGGCCACCCTGGAGGAGCGCCTGGTCGACGCCCTCTCGAGGGTGCGGGGGGCCTACAGCCTCGTGATGCTCACCCGCGATGGAGTGGTGGCGGCGCGGGATCCCCACGGCTTCCGGCCGCTCTCCCTCGGCCGCCTCGACGGGGCCTTCGTCGTCGCCAGCGAGACCTGTGCCCTCGACCTGATCGGGGCCGAGTTCGAGCGCGATCTCGAGCCCGGCGAGATGGTCGTGCTGCGGCGGGGCAGGCTCCGAAGCCTCCGCCCCTTCCCCCGCCCCTCGCGACAGAGCTTCTGCGTCTTCGAGCACATCTACTTCGCGCGGCCCGACTCGAAGCTCGAGCGGCAGAGCGTCTACGAGTTCCGGAAGCAGCTCGGTCGGGTGCTCGCGCGCGAGCACCCGGTCGAGGCGGATCTCGTCGTCCCGGTGCTCGACTCCGGCACCTGCGCCGCCCTCGGCTACGCCGAGGAGTCGGGAATCCCCTACGAGACGGCATTGATCCGGAACCACTACGTGCGCCGGACCTTCATCGAGCCGGCCCAGTCGATCCGCCTGTTCGGCGTCAAGGTCAAGCACAACACGGTCGACGCCATCGTCCGGGGGCGCCGCGTGGTCCTCGTGGAGGACTCGATCGTCCGGGGAACCACGCTGCTCAAGATCGTCTCCATGTTCCGCTCCGCCGGAGCCCGGGAGGTCCACGTCCGCGTCTCCTCGCCCCCCACCATCGGACCGTGCCACTACGGCATCGATACGCCGACCCGCGAGGAGCTCATCGCCCACGTGAGGAGCGTGGGCGAGATCCGGGAGGCCATCGGTGCCGACAGCCTCGGCTACCTCTCCCTCGAGGCCCTGCGGGAGACCGCCGCGTCGCTCAAGCACGGCATCTGCGACGCCTGCTTCTCCGACGAGTACCCGGTGCCGGTGGGCGAGGACGAGGGCCCCCCCCAGCTCTCCCTCTTCCGGATCGTCGAGCAGGGCGACGAGTAGGCCCGGCACGCGCCTCCCGGCCGCGGCGCCTGCTAGATTCGGGCCCCGGGAGAAGCCATGGGCCTCGCAGGCAGCCTCCGACTCGAGGAGCTCGCCACGGAGGTGGCGGAGGGGCGCATCCACACCGTGGTGACCGCCTTTCCGGACCTCTACGGGCGGCTGGTGGGCAAGCGGATCCACGCGCCCTTCTTCCTCGGTGAGGTGGCCCGCCACGGAATGCACGTATGCGACTATCTCCTCGCCTGCGACATGGAGATGGATCCCACCCCCGGCTACGAGTTCACCGGCTGGGAGACGGGCTACGGGGACATGCTCGCCGTCCCGGATCTCGGCACCCTTCGCCGGCTGGCCTGGCTGCCGGGGACGGCTGCGGTGCTCTGCGATCTCCTTCACGAGGAGGGGGGCGGCCCGGTGGAGGTCGCGCCCCGGCGGATCCTGGCCCGCCAGGTGGAGCGCGCCCGGCGCCTCGGCCTCGAACCCCAGATGGGAAGCGAACTCGAGTTCTTCCTGGTGCGGGAGGACTACGACGAAGCGCGCAGCCGGGGGTACCGGGGGCTCCG
>JALSIO010000016.1 GCA_026989995.1 Myxococcales bacterium | reverse complement strand
CGCGCTCGGGGACCGGCTGCGGCCGACCCCTCCGCGCGGACCGCGCTCCCGGCGGCCCGCACGCGAGCGGCGGGCCGGCGAGCGGGTCCTGCTACTCCTCCCGCACCCACTCGCGCACCAGGTGGTGCGCGATCGCCAGCGGCGGCGGGAGCAGCGGGGTCTCTGCCTCGCCGCGCAGTGCTGCGCGCAGGGCGTCCCGGTGGAACCACCGGGCGTCCTCGAGCTCGGCTTCGTCGAGCTCCACGGTCTCGCTCTCCGCCTCGGCGATGCAGCCGAGCATGAGGGACGAGGGGAAGGGCCACGACTGCGAGGCCAGGTAGCGCACGGCGCCGACCTCGACGCCGGTCTCCTCCCGCACCTCCCGGCGCACGGCCTCCTCGACGCTCTCGCCGGTCTCGATGAACCCGGCGAGGGCCGAGTAGAGCCCGGGGGGCCATCCTCGCTGGCGGCCGAGGAGGCAGCGGTCGCCGCGGACCACGGCGGCGATGGCGACCGGATCGGTGCGCGGAAAATGCTCGGCCCCGCAGTCGCCGCACCGGCGATGGGCGCCCCCTGCGCGGGGAAGGCTGCGGCCGCCGCAGGCGGGGCAGAATCCGTGGCGGGCATGCCAGTCGACCCGGGCGCGCGCGTGGCCGGCCACGGCAGCCTCCTCCGCGGGAAGGCGCAGGGCGGCGCTCCGCAGGTCCTCGAAGCGGGCCTCCTCCTCGACGCCGAGGAGCGCGAGGGGCTGCTCCACGGGGGAGAGATCGACGGCGAAGTGCGCCACGCCGTCCCGGAGGCCGAGGAGCACCGCGCCCACCCGCGGGTCCATCCATTCGCGCACCAGCCCGCGGGCCCAGGCCAGTCCGGGAATCGCTTCGCCGGAACGCATCGCATCCGCGGGCTCGGCGCGGACGAGCACCCGCAGTCGGTGCAGGGGCAGGAATCGGCTCTCCTCGCGCCGCTCGAGCTCGGCGAGGAGCCGGTCGTCCCGCCGCTCCCGCTCGGCGCGGTCGAGGGGGTATCCGCAAAACGGGAGAGGCTGTCGCACGGAACTCCCTTCTCCGGGCCTTCGCCGCGCCGGCCACCGCCGGATCCGGCGGGCTCCTCCCTCCGGTGGTGCTCCCGACGGCGCCTCCCCGCTGCGCGTCGCCTCGCGACCCGCGGGCCGCGTGGGCCGGCTCCGACGTCCGGCCGGTGCGCGGTGGGGCGGCATACCCCGGGCGGCGGCGGCGGCGAGGGTCGGGGCTCGGCGCGTGCTGCGCAACCCGGGGTGAAGGAGCCGGTTCCGAGTCGCTACCCTGCGCCGCTCCGAGACCCCTCGCGGCTGGCGTTACCGCCGTTCCGGGCTGGGCCCAGGCGGTCCGGGAGCGGGAGGGATCCATGCACTTCGGACTCACCGAGGAGCAGAAGCTCCTCCAGGAGACGGTCAGGAGCTTCGTCGCGGGGGAGTGTCCGCCGCAGGTGGTGCGGGCGGTCTTCGACGCGGGTGGTGCCCACGATCCCGCGCTCTGGAAGGGGCTCTCCGAGCTCGGCGTGGCGGGCATGGTGGTGCCCGAGGTCTACGGCGGGGCCGGGCTCGAGCTGCTCGACCTCGCCCTGGTGGCCGAGGAGCTCGGCGCCGGTGCGGTCCCGGCGCCCTTTCTCGGTCACGCCATGGCCTGCGTGGCGCTCTCCCTCGGAGCGAGCGAGTCCCAGCGGGAGCGGTGGCTGCCCGCGCTCGCCTCGGGCGAGCTCGTCGGCACCGTCGGCTGGTCCGAGCCGGGGGGAGTGATCGATCCGGAGGCCTTCACGGTCGAGTTCCGGGAGGGGGCGCTCTTCGGCGCCAAGTCCCTGGTCCCGAACGCCTCGGCGGCCGGCCTCCTGGTGGTCGCGGGACCGGACGGGCGGCTCTTCGTGGTGGAGCGGGGCGCGCCGGGTCTCCGCACGGAGGCCGTCTCCAACATCGATCGCACCCGGCCCCTCGAGAAGGTGATCCTCGAAGGGGTTCCGGCCGAGGAGCTCGAGCAGCCCGTGGGCGATCGCGTGCGGGATGCGGGCCTGGTGCTGCTGGCTGCGGATGCCTTCGGCTGCGGTCATCGGCTGGTGCGGATGAGCGCGGAGTACGCGAAGGCGCGCCAGCAGTTCGGACGCCCCATCGCGGAGTTCCAGGCGGTCAAGCACCAGCTCGCCAACATGGCGGTGGAGATCGACCCGAGTCGCGCCCTCTGGTGGTTCGCGGCCCACGCCTTCGACCACATGCCGGAGGAGCGGGAGAAGGCGGCGGCACTCGCCAAGGCGCACATCACCGACCGAGCGGCCCGGGTGGCGCGCGACGCGGTGGAGGCCCACGGCGGGCTCGGCTTCACCTGGGAGTGCGACGTGCAGATCTACTTCAAGCGGGCGGCCTTCGATCGGGTGGTGCTCGGGACCCCGGACCAGCACCGGGACCGGATCGCGGATCTGGGAGGCTACTAGCGTGGATCTTCGGCTCGGTGCCCACTACGACGAGCTGCGCGAGCGGGTACGGGAGTTCGCGCGGGCGAACTGGCCGCTCCGCGGTGCGGAGGCGGAGCTCCCCCGCCGCGAGCAGGAGATCCTCTTCCGGCGGCGCGCCATCGAGGCGGGGCTCCTCGCGCGGACCGTTCCCCGGGCCTACGGCGGTGCCGAGGTTCCCACGGACCCGATCGCCGAAGCCGTCATCCGGCAGGAGCTCGACGCCGCCGGGGCTCCGCACCGGGCTTCGCCCCAGGGCACGCACATGCTGGTGCCGACCCTGCTCGAGGAGGGCAGCGAAGCGCAGAAGCGCCACTACATCCCGCCGACCCTGGTCGGCGAGATCTACTGGTGCCAGGGCTACAGCGAGCCCGGTGCCGGCAGCGACCTCGCCTCCCTCCAATCGCGCGCCGTGGCCCATGGCGACCACTTCGTGATCACCGGCCAGAAGATCTGGACCAGCAACGCCTTCGAGGCCGACATGATGTTCGGCCTCTTTCGCACCGAAGCCGACGAGCCCCGCAGCGGCGGCCTTTCCTACCTGCTGGTCGACATGAAGAGCCCCGGGATCGATGTGCGTCCCCTGCGCCAGATGAACGGCGGCGAGGAGTTCTGCGAGGTCTTCTTCGACGAGGTGCGGGTCCCGATCGAGAACCTGGTGGGCCGCCGGGGAGAGGGGTGGAAGGTCAGCAAGGCCACGCTGAAGCACGAGCGCATGCTGATCGGCGATGCCTCCTACGCCCGCATCCACTTCCAGAACCTCCTCGATCTCGCCCGGCGCGTCCGGCACGGCGGGCGCCCCGCCATCGAGGATCCGGGGATCCGCCGCCGGCTCGCCGAGCTCGAGGGGTGGATCGCGTGCCAGGTCCACGCGAGCCAGCGCATCCTCTCGGCGGTGGCCCGCAACGAGGACCTCGAGGTGCTGCCGGACATGCTGATGGCCAAGCTCAACAGCACCAACGTCTTCCAGAGGATGACCCGCATGGCCCTCGACCTGCTCGGCGAGGAGGCCCTCACCGAGCCCTCTCCGGACGAGACGGGCATGGCCGTGGGAACACCCACGCCGGGGCGGTGGGTCTCCCAGGCGATGGTGGCCATCGGGACCGCCATCGCGGGTGGTACCTCCAACATCCAGCGCAACATCATCGGTGAGCGGGTGCTCGGCCTGCCCCGGGATCCCCGGCCGCCCGGGTCCGCGGGCGGAGCGCGGACGTAGGGGGAGCCGTCTCCCCACGGCCCGGCGGTCGCCCGCGACCCCCGCTCCCGACGCCCTTCCCGTCTTCGTCTTCCCGCCGGAGGAGGTGCTCCTCCCGGGTGACGACCGGGACGCCCGGCCGCGGGCACCCTCAGCGTGCCGCCGCCTTCGGCTGCTCGCGCAGCAGCGTGCGAAGGTCGGCGAGGATGAGGCGGGGGTCGAGGAGGCCCGCGCTGTAGACGTTCCGGACGCGGCCCCGGGCGTCGAGCAGAAAGAGCTTCAGCACGTGGCGGATCACCGGGCTCGCCTCCCCCGTCTCGCGCGTGAGACGCAGGGCGTCCTGGCCGAAGTCGCGCAGAAGCGGGCCGAGATCGGCCTCGGCCGCCGGGGTGAGGAATCGCCAGCGGCTCTTCGGCGCGAGCGCATCCCGGAGCCTCCGCATGCGGTGCGGGGTGTCGCGCGCGGGATCGAAGCTCACGCTGGCGAGCTCCACCCGGGGCGCGAGTGCGGGGTCCCCGGCGATGAGCTCGTCGAGGGCGTCGAGGGTGGCGAAGGCGAGCGGGCAGCCCCGCGCGTCGGGACAGGCCGTGTAGACGAAGGACACGACGGCGATTCGGCCCGAGCGGAGATCCGGGAGCCAGGTCGGCCGGGAGTCCGCGTCGAGCACCGGGTGCGGGACGAGGCGCTGGATCACCGGGAGCGCGTAGCTTCCGGGCTCCGGCGGCTCGAAGAGCGGGCCGGGCCGATCCGGGGAACCGGCCCGGGCCGGGGCGCGGTGCCGAGCTCCGGCCGTGGCCGGGTCGAGCTCGGCGCGTCCGGGCGGGCTGGCGTGGGCGGCGTCCCCCGGCCCGGGCCCGTGCCCGAAAGCCGGCGGCGCGGGGGCCGGGACGGCGAGGAGGGCGGCGCCGAGGGCGATCCCCGCGCGTGTCGCAGGCGGGATGCTGCCGCGCTGCCGGCGACCCGCGAGGCCCCTGCCACGCGGGATTCCGACGGCGCGGGGTACTTCCCCTTCCGCGCTCAACGCGCTCCCGCCGCCAGCGGCTCCGCGGGTCGGTCCGCCACGCGACCTCGGTAGAAGGCCTCGCTGCCGAAGCGCATGATGTGCGGGCGTCCGAGGCCCTCCTTCCGGAAGTCGACCTCGAAGGCCGGGATGAGCCGGCGTCCGTCCCAGTGGAAGGCCCGGAGGAACTGCTCGTCCTCCGTGAGGGTCCCGTCCCAGTTTGCGAGCAGCGACGAGGTGAAGTAGACGCGCCGACCGTCCCACGACTGGGAGACCATGTTGAGCTGGCTCCCGATCACCCGCTCGTGGATGAGCCGGGGCTTCCGCGGCTCGGAGACGTCGAAGACCCGGACGGTCCCGTCGAGGAAGCTGTCCACGAAAAGGGTCGTGTCGTCGGCCGAAAGCGAGATGTCCACCGGCAGCGGGGGCTTTTCCGGATCCCCGATGGACGCGAGCTCCACCGCCTCGAAGGTGCCGTCGTCCCTGCGGAAGATGCCCCAGAGCTTCGCCGTCAGCGCGGTGGTGGTGAAGGCGTGGGTGTGGCGCGGCTGCAGCGCCCAACGGATCTCGAGGGGGGCGCCCGGCACGCGGAGCACCTGCAGCGGCTTCCGCGCGTGGAAGTCCCAGACGACCATCTCGTTTCCGAACTGCTTCATGGCCTCGGCATCGGCGAGGAGCTCCGGCAGCGGGCGCATGTAGTTCCGCTTCCCCGTGAACGAGGAGGTGAGCAGCCGGTTGAGGTGCGCATTCACCCGGGCGTCGTACCCGTAGGGCGCCTCGTCGGGCATCCACAGGGTGCGGATGAACTCTCCCCGGTTGTTGTACTCGACGAGGGCCGTCCGGCCGCCGAGGTCGGCCGTGTTGGAAAGGCCCGTGATGAGCATGCGTCCCGGGATCGCGTAGAAGGTGTGGGGTCCCACCACACCCCCCGTGCGCTCCTCGAAGTCGGTGAGGGTCCGGAGCAGCGCCGGCCGAGCCGGATCGGTGGCGACGTCGAAGATGAAGATGTGGCTCGAATCGAGTCCGCCCAGCCAGAGCTGGCGGCGGTCGTCGGTGAACCCGCCGTGGTGGGCCTCGTGCCGGCCGCCCACCGACACCGACGAGATGACCTTCCCGTAGGTCGGGGTCCCGGGGCGGGCGCCGATGGTGACGAGCTTGTCGGAGCCGTCGCCGAGGCCCTCGACACCGAGCGTCCACACGTAGATGTAGTCCTCCTGCCCGGTGACCTTGGGCAGGTAGGGCGACTGGCAGGTCTCGTCGGCGGGTGCGGCGGCGGCGACGAGCGCCGCCCCGGCGAGCGCCGCCGCGAGGGCGGGGCGGCGGCCGGCTGCGGGGGCCACGGGGGGCGGTTGCCGGACCCGGAGCGACGGGCGAAGGCGCACCCGCTCCGGGCCCGCGGCCGGGCGGAACGGCTCGGCCGGGGCGGCGTCGCGGCGGGGGGGGCGGGAGAGACGGGGCATGGGGACCTCCTCGCCGGCACGGTACCCCAGCCCCGTCCGGCGGGCGCGGCGGGACTCCCGGCGCGGTCGCCGCTCCTGGCCGTTCCGGATCGATCCCGACCCGAATGGGCCTTCGGCCCCGGTGGGGGTCGGGGTTTCGCCTTGACGCCGGACGGCGGTCTGGGGCAGGATGAGCGGCACCGGGGCGGGGCTTTCGTGGCGGGCGTGCCCGCGCCGGCCACTCCTGCCCCCGGTCCGGTCGTCGATGCTGCGCGCATTCCGGAGGGTTCCATGCGACGTGCTCCGTTTCCGATTCTCGCGGCCGCGGCCGCCCTGCTCGTCGGGCTGCCGGCCGCCGGCCAGACCACGGTTCCCTTCGCCACACTCACCGGGGGGGTGGGCGTCCACTACAACGACAACGGGCAGGGCGAGTTCGACGACAACATCGCCTACTTCAAGGCCCGGTTCTCGCTCGCCAATCCGAACGGCGCACTGCTGCTCTTCGACGGCACCCCGCTCCCGGGGACGGGAGGGGCGCTGTCGTGGGCGGGGCTCTTCGAGGCGGTGCCGGGCCAGTTCGGCTTCGACCTGGTGCTCGAGGCGCCGACTTCCGACGGCAGCGTGCCCACGCCGACCCTCGTCGCGGTGGACAACGGAGACAACACCGTGGCCGGCGCCATCCCCGCGGGCCCGGTGGACTGGGCGATCAACGGGTACGCGGGTCCCGGCGGGGCGGGACCCGCGGACCCGAGCAACGGCCCGATCAACAGCCTCTTCCGCGGTGGCAACGGCG
>JALSIO010000015.1 GCA_026989995.1 Myxococcales bacterium | reverse complement strand
GGCTCGCCCCGTCGCTGGGGGACGGAGACCGGCACGATCTCCTCCTTGAAGCGCCCCTCCTTCTGCGCCGCGAGGGCCCGCTCGTAGCTCTGCCGGGCGAAGGCATCCTGCTCTTCCCGGCTGAAGCCGTAGCGCTCGGCGACGAGATCGCCGCAGCGGCCCATGTGGACGTTGTCGTAGGGGTCCCACAGGCCGTCGTGGATCATGGTGTCGATGATCTCGGCGTTGCCCATCCGGTAGCCGGTGCGCGCCTTGGGCAGGGCATAGGGTGCGTTGGTCATGGACTCCATGCCGCCGGCCACCACCACGTCCACGTCGCCCACGAGGATGTCCCGCCGCGCGTACATCACGGCCTGCAGGCCGGAACCGCAGACCTTGTTGACGGTCACTGCGCCGCAGGAGACGGGCAGGCCGGCCTTGATCACGGCCTGCCGAGCCGGGGCCTGGCCCATGGCCGCCGGAAGCACGTTGCCGAGGATGGCGCGTTCGACGTCTTCCGGGCGGGCGCCGGCCCGCTTGACCGCCTCGGCCACGGCGACGGCACCGAGGTCGGAAGCGGACAGGGAGGAGAAGGCGCCCAGGAAGCTCCCGATCGGGGTCCGGGCCGCGCTGCAGATCACGACGTCTCTCTGGCTCATGGGGCTCCCGGTAAGCGGCCGTGGGCCGGCCTGTGCGGAAGGAAACCAGGACCGCTCCGGGGCGCAGCAGCGGCGGCACGACCCGGCTCGCGGCGTCCCCGACCCCGAGGGGCCGGGCCCTCGACTGTAGACGATCGCTCCGCGGCGCGTCAATCGAGCACGAGGCACCCTTCCCCTCGGCGGGCCGGCTGCCGGTGCACTGCGGCCGTCCTGCGTCACCGGCCCCGCGGGCGAAGCAGCGCGTTCCCGCCGCGGCGAAGCCGGCTAGAAGTACCCGAGCGTCCGCAGCGAACGCGGGGAGCGCGCCCATCGCGGCGCCACCTTCACCCAGAGCTCGAGGTGGACGCGGGTGCCGAGCAGACGCTCGATCTCCCGGCGGGCGCGGATTCCGATCTCGCGGATCATCCGGCCGCCGCTCCCGATCACGATCCGCTTCTGGGACTCCCGCTCCACGAGGATCTCGGCCCGGATCCGGATCCGCTCCGGATCCGACTCGTCGAACTCGGCGATCCGCACGGCCAGGCAGTAGGGGATCTCCTCGGCCAGGAGCTCGAAGGCCGCCTCGCGGACCAGTTCCGCGGCGAGGAAGCGCACCGGCCGGTCGGTGATCTCCTCGCCCGCGTAGTAGGGAGGGCCCTCCGGCAGGAGCTCCACCACGCGTTCGAGCAGTTCCTCGACGCCCTCTCCCGTGTGGGCCGAGATCCGCAGCGCCGGAGTGCCCTCCGGGTGTCCCGAAGGCGGCCAGGCCCGCTCGCGGGCACCCGGCAGGTCGAGCTTGGTGCCGACGACGAGGAGCCGCGCGTGGCCGCGGCCGAGGACATGGAAGAGCTCCGCGTGGGCCGGCTCGAGGCCCCGACAGAGGTCCACGAGCAACAGCGCGACGTCGCAGTCCTCGGCCGCCTCGAGGACCTGCGCGTTGAGCGCACGGCCGAGCGCCCCCTTCGCCCGGTGGAGCCCCGGGGTGTCGTAGAAGAGGACCTGGGCATCGGGCCGCGTGAGGATGCCGAGGATGCGGCTCCGGGTGGTCTGGGGCCGCGCGGTGACGATGGCGAGCTTCTCGCCGAGGAGCCGGTTGATCAGCGTGGACTTGCCGGCATTGGGGAGGCCGAGAATCGCCACCACCCCGGCGCGGTGGCCGCGGGCGGCGCGGCCGCTCGCCTCGGAAGCGCCCTCCGGCTCAGGCCCCATGGCCGCCGACCCGCTCGAGGGCGGACTCCGCCGCCCGGCGCTCTGCGGCGCGCTTGGTCCGCCCGCGGCCGCGACCGAAGATCTGCTCCCCCACCCGGACCTCGACCAGGAAGCGAGCCTCGTCCTCCTCGAGACCGCTGTCGTCCACCACCTCGTAGTGCGGCGTCGTCCGGCGTTCGGCGTGGGCCCACTCCTGGAACGCCGTCTTCGGATCCCGGGCCACGCGCCCCGAGCTCGGGTCCACCGGCGCGGGCGGGAACACGCGATCCACGAGCTGCTCGACCGCGGGCAACCCCGCGTCGAGGTAGAGGGCCCCGAGCACCGCCTCGAGGGCCCCGGCGAGGATCGAAGTCTTCTCCGCCCCGCCGCTTCGGGCCTCCGAGCGGGAGAGGCGCAGAAAGGGCCCGAGGCCGAGCTCGCGGGCGCGGGCGGCCAGCGAGTCGGTCCGGACCATGGCCGAGCGCGCCCGGGTGAGCTCTCCCTCGCTCCACTCCGGGTGGGCACGGAACAGCCGGTGCCCGATCACGAGGTCGAGCACGGCGTCGCCGAGGAACTCGAGACGCTCGTTGGAGGGGACCTCCGGGTTCTCGTGGGCGTGCGAGGCGTGGACGAGCGCCCGCTCGAGGAGGCCCCCGTCCCGGAACCGGTGGCCGAGCCGCTCCTCGAGCTCCCGGAGATCCTCGCGGCTCACGCGATCGCGGCCCGGATGAAGCCGCCGCCCACCACTTCGTCGCCCCGGTAGAGCACCGCGGCCTGCCCGGGTGTGACCGCGGCCTCCGGCCGCTCGAACCAGAGCCGCGCGGCCCCCTCGCCGAGGACCTCGACCCGCGCCGGGACCCCGGGGTGCCGGTACCGGATGCGCGCCTCGAGCCCGGATTCCCCGGACGGGGGCTCCCCGGCCACGAAACGCACCCCCGTGAGCTCGGCCCCCCGCGCCCGCAGGTCCTCCGGACCGCCCACCACCACGCGATTGGCGGCGGCGTCGATGCGCACCACGTACCGGCGAGCGGGCCCGGAGAGCCCGAGGCCCCGGCGCTGCCCCACGGTGAAGTGGTGGATGCCGCGGTGATGGCCGAGCACCCGACCGTCGAGGTCCACGATCTCCCCCTGCCCGGGGAGCGGGCGCCGCGCGAGGCGTTCCACCGCCCCCGCCACCCCCTCGGACCCCACGAAGCAGATCTCCTGGCTCTCCGGCTTGTCGGCGGTCGCGAGGCCGAGCTTCCGCGCCCGCTCCCGCACCTCGTCCTTCCGGAGCGAGCCCACCGGGAAGCGGATGCGCCGGAGATCCTCCTGCCCGAGGTCGAAGAGGAAGTAGGACTGGTCCTTGCGCGGATCGACGCCCCGGCGGAGCCGGAGAGGCCCTCCGGCCGGATCCGCCTCGATGCGGGCGTAGTGGCCGGTGGCCACGGCCTCCGCACCGAACGCGACCGCCCGGCGCATGAGGTGGTCGAACTTGAAGCGCCGATTGCAGGTCACGCAGGGGATGGGAGTGCGGCCGGAGAGGTAGCTCTCCGCGAAGGGTTCCATCACCTCCCGGCGAAAGGCGTCGGCGAGATTGACCACGTAGAAGGGAATGCGCAGGCGCCAGGCCACCTTCCTCGCGTCCTCCACGTCCCGGATGCCGCAGCAGCGCGACCCGCCCCCGGCGAGATTCAGCGTGACGCCCACCACGTCGAAGCCCTGCTCGACGAGCAGCGCCGCGGCCACCGAGGAGTCCACGCCGCCGGACATCGCCACCACGACCCGGGACCGCGCACTCATGCCGCGAGCTCCCGGGCCCTGGCCACGAGCCGGGGCAGGATCTCCACCACCCGGTCGATCTGGGCCTCGTCCACCCCGTGGCCCACGGACAGCCGCAGCGAGGCCCCGGCTTCCTCCGGGGTGAGCCCCATGGCGAGCAGCACCCCCGAGGGCTCCACCGAGCCGGAGTGGCAGGCGGCACCGGCGGAGACCGACACCCCCTCGAGATCGAGTGCCTGAAGCAGGAACTCCCCCGAGGCCCCGGGGAAGCACGCGTTCAGCGTGTTGGGGAGGACGGGACCCGGCCCACCGTTCCAGCGCAGGTCGGCGATGGCCGCCCGGAGTCCCTCGAACAGGCGGTCGCGGAGCGCGGCGTAGCGGCGCTGCCGCGCCTCGAGCTCCCGGAGGGCGAGCTCGCAGGCCACCCCGAAGCCCACGGCTCCCGGCACGTTCTCGGTGCCGCCCCGGAGCCCCCCCTCCTGGCCGCCGCCGCGCACGAACGGCTCGAGGGGCAGCCCCCGCCGTCGGACCAGCATTCCCACGCCCTTGGGGCCGCCGAGCTTGTGGCCGGAAGCGGAGAGCAGGTCCGCCGGAACCCGTCCGAGATCCACCGGGATCTTTCCGAGGGCCTGGGTCGCGTCCACGTGAAGCGGAATCCCGCGGGCGTGCACCCGCTCTGCCAGGATCTCCATGGGCTGGATCACCCCGGTCTCGTTGTTGGCCCAGAGGATCGACACCAGGGCCGTCTCGGGGCCGAGCACGGCCTCGAGCTCCGCCGGATCCAGCAGCCCCCGGCGGTCCACGGCCAGTCGCGTCACCCGAAAGCCGAGCTGCTCGAGCCGGGCGAGGGGAGCCTCGACCGAGGGGTGTTCGGTGCGGGTGGACACGAGGTGGCGTCCCTGGCGATCGCGAAGTCCCGCCGTCCCGAAGAGGGCGAGGTTGTTGGCCTCCGTGGCACCGGCGGTGAAGATCACCTCCTCCGGATGGACACCGACCAGCGCCGCGCACCGCTCCCGCGCCTCCCAGAGCTCCCGGCGGGCCCGAGCCCCCTCGGCGTGGACGCTGCTCGGGTTGCCGTAGACCTCCCGGAGCACCCGCTCCATCGCCTCGGCCACCTCCGGGCGAACGGGGGTGGTGGCATTGTGGTCGAGATAGATCCTCACCCGGTCTCCTCATCGGGAAGCGCGGCCACGAGATCCCCCAGGCTCCGGCCTCGCAGGGCCTCGTCCCGGGCCGCATCCATCTGGTCGAGCAGCGCCAGCACCACCTTGCCGGCCGGGCGCGCCGCGAGCCCTTCGGGCGGCCGGCCGCGCAGGACGTCGAGCAGCTCCCCGGTCCCCACGCGTTCGGCGGCCCGCCCGAGCTGGAGCGCGCCCTCGCGGGCCGCCCCCCGGTAGGCCAGGATGCCGGCCCCGACGAGCTTCGTCACCACGTGCCGGACGGCGCGCGGCGGCGCGTCGAGCAGATCCGCGAGCTCCTCGACGTCCGGCGGCGGCCCGCCGTCCCGGAACCGACGGCCCACCACGGCGGCCACCGCCAGGCCGAGGGCCTCGAGCTCCGCGGGGCGGACCTCGCCGCCGGCCAGCATGTCCCGCCGGTACAGCCGCAGGTGCTGGTAGGCGTAGGCCACCTCGGCGCCGAAGAGCATGATGGCGGCCGAGACGTAGAGCCAGGTCAGCAGGAGGGGGAGCTGGGCCAGCGAACCGAAGACGGCGTGGGCGCGGGCCACCCCGAGGCTGCCCCCCACGTAGGCCCGCTGCGCGAGGGTGAAGAGCACGGCCGCGACGAAGCCGCCGAGAATGGCGGAGCGCGCACGCACCGCGGTGTTGGGCATGAACCAGTAGAGGAAGGAGAAGCCGCCCCAGAGGAAGACGGTCGGGAGCTGGCGCAGCCCGACGTGGTAGAGCTCCTCCATGCCCGGGATCCGCAGCAGCCACCGCACGATCGCCTGGCTCTCGAGGCCGGTCCCGGCCACCACCGCCACGCCGAGCAGGAGCGGTGCCACCACGATCACCGCCAGGTAGTCCGCGAAGCGCCGGGCGAAGGGACGCGGCTGCTCCACGCCCCAGATGTCGCCGAGGGCCTGCTCGACGTTGCCCACCGCGAGCACGGTCGTAATGAGCAGGAAGACGGCCCCCACCGTGCCGAGGCTCGCGAAGTTCACCGAGTCGAGCAGCCCGAGGATGGTCTCCGCCGCCTGGGGCGCGCCCGCAGCGATCTGGGAGACGATCAGCGGCGCAACCCGCTCCCGCAGGCCGACGCCGAGGGCCTCGGCCACGCCGAGGGCCACGGCGAGAAGGGGCACCACCGAGAGCATCGCCACATAGGAGAGCGCGCTCGCGCGCAGCAGGAGCCGGTGGCGGACGAAGCCCTGGGCCACCATGGCCGCAAGGCGCAGCAGCCCGAGCCCCACCCGCGCGAGCGAGCGCGGCGGGGCCTCGGTCCGCCAGAGGTCGCGGGTGAGGAAGAGCCGCACGCGACCGACGAGCTCCCTCACCGGCCCTCCCCCGGGCCGCGGACACAGCGGGGGTCGGTGAAGCGCAGCCGCGGGGCGAGACGCCGAACCGTGACCGGCCCGATGCCCGGCACCCGCAGGAGGTCGGCCGGCCCGCAAAGCGGCGCCCGCTCACGCGCGCGGGCGAGCGCGGCGGCCCGCGCGGGCCCGATGCCCGGCAGGGCTTCGAGGTCGGAGACGGCGGCCCGGGCCGCGTCGAGACGGAGCCCGTAGAGAAGTCGGACCGCCCCCTCCGGAGGTCCCCCGCCGCCCTCGCAGCGGATCTGCTCCCGCCTGCCGGACACCCGCGCCGGCCGGGGACAGTCGTCGACGGGTGGGGCCATGGGGGGTGCGGCCGCGGCGAGCAGCAGGCCGGCGAGCAGCACCGCGCCCACCGCCCCCTCCCGCGCCGGATCGCGGCGATCCGGGCCGGCCGCCGGCACGCGGAGCCTCAGGACTCGGGCGCCGGCTCCGCGGCGCCGGCCTCCAGGAAGGCCTGGTGGAGGGCCCGGACCGCGAGCTCGGTGTACTTCTCGTCGACCACGACGGAGATCTTGATCTCGCTGGTGGAGATCACCTGGATGTTGATCCCCTCCTCCGCGAGCACCTGGAACATGCGGCTCGCCACCCCCGCGTGATCCTTCATGCCGAGGCCCACCACCGAGACCTTGGCAATGCCCGGGTCGCCCTCCACGGCCCCGGCGCCGATCTCCACCGCCGTCTCCCGCGAGAGATCGAGGGCCCGCCCGTAGTCCGCGCGCGACACCGTGAAGGTGATGTCGGTGCTGCCGTCCTGGGAGAGGTTCTGCACGATCATGTCCACGACGATGCCCGCGTCGGAGAGGGG
>JALSIO010000014.1 GCA_026989995.1 Myxococcales bacterium | reverse complement strand
AGGACCGGAGGGGGACGGGCGCTTCCAGCCGGGGGAGCCGCTCTCCGACCGCGGTGCGAAGCTGCTTCTGACCCCGCGGCTCGGCCGCCCCATCCACCTCGCGGGCGGTCGACTCGAGCTGCTGCCCGAGGTGGGGATCCATCAGACCTTCTACCAGACGCGCAACCAGGGCTTCCGCAACCGCACGCTCCTCTCCGCCCGGCTGGACGCGGGGACGCGGCTCGAGCGCGGGCTCGACCTGCCCTTCGGGCGGGGCGGGGCGAGGCACGTGGTGGAGCCCTCGATCACCTGGATCTTTCTCGACGGCACCGACCAGGACGATCTGCCCCTCTTCCAGCCCGCGGCCTTCCATCCCCAGGAGCGGCTGCGGGGGCTCTCCCTGCACAACATCCTGGCGGACCCGGCCGATCGCGCCGAGGAATGGAACGGCTTCCGAATCCAGATGGCCAACCGGGTCTACCGGACCGGTGGCGACGGCGTCCCCGTTCTCGTCGCGGACTTCACCCTCGCCTCGCTGGTCAACCTGCACGATCCCGGCGATCGGGGGAACTTCTACCTCGACGGCGAGTTCTGGCCGCTCGGGAACGTCCACGGGCGGCTCGTCTTCGGCTACGACTACGAGGACACCCGGGTGAGCGAGGGGCTCGCGAGCCTCGCCTGGAGCTCACCCGTCGGCCACGACCTGAGCCTGCGCTACCGCTTCCTGCGCGAGATCCCGCCCTTCTTCGAGGCCTTCCGGTTCGACCGCGAGCGCTTCCGCCGCTTCGAGGAGGGCTTCGAAAAGGTGGACCAGGTCGAGCTCTTCGCCCGGTGGGCCTTCCTCCCGCGCTGGGGCGCCACCTGGAACAGCACCTATTCCCTCGAGGAGTCCATCTTCCTCGACAACCGGGTCGGCCTCGAATACGTCTCGACGTGCGCCTGCTGGGCGATCCGGGTGGAGGTGGAGGACGACCGCAACCGGGGGCTCTCGCTCGGCTTCGAGTACCGGGTGTTCGGCCTCGGCGAGGACCGCACGCGCCCCTTCCAGGGCGGCGGCCGCGCGCGCCGCCTGCTCGGCGGGGGTTGAGCCGGGCGCGGGTGCGCTGCCCGGGGCGGCCCGCTCTGCTAGCTTGGAACCGCCATGGTCGGTCCCCCCCGCGCCGCGCGGTGAGTTCTGTGCGGTCCGCCCGTTCGCAAGCCAGGAGCCCGCAGCCGGCGCGTCCCCTGCGCCGGGTCTGCGTCCCCACGCCCGTCCGCACCCACCGGCCGGACGCGGGGTCGGGGACCGGCCGATGAGCCTCCGCTCCGCGCTCGAGCTCGCACTCGGGGGCGCCGAGGTGCCGGCCGCCCTCCTCCGGGAGGCCTTCGGCGAGATCGTCCGCGGCGAGGCCGCCCCGGTGGCCGCCGCCGGACTGCTCGTCGCGCTCCGAGCCCGGGGCGAGACGGTCGGGGAGCTCGTGGCCATCGCCCGGGTCCTCCGGGAGGCCGCCGAGACCGCCCCGCTTCCCGATCCGCGCACGGTCGACACCTGCGGGACGGGGGGAGACGGTGCCGGGACCTTCAACATCTCCACCACGGCGGCGATCGTCGCGGCGGGGGCCGGCGTCCCGGTCGCGAAGCACGGAAACCGGGCGGTGTCGAGCCGGGCCGGGAGCATCGACGTGCTCGAGGCCCTCGGGGTGGTCGTGGACCTCCCGGTGGAGGCGTCGGCCCGCATCCTCCGGGAGGTGGGGCTCGCGCCCTTCCTCGCGCCGAGGGCCCACCCGGCGATGCACCACCTCGCCCCGGTGCGCCGGGAGCTCGGGGTCCGTACCTTGATGAACGCGATGGGTCCCCTCCTGCACCCCCTCGGCGTGCGGCGCCAGGTGGTGGGCGTCTACGATCCGCACCTCGTCGAGGTGCTCGCGGCGGCCCTCCGCGAGCTCGGCACGGAGCGCGCGCTCGTCGTGCACGGCAGTGACGGGCTCGATGAGATCACGCTCACCGGGCCCACGCGCGCGGCCTGGGCCGGGCCGGAGGGCGTCCGCACCTTCGAGATCGACCCGGCGGAACTCGGGCTCGGGCGCGCACCGGCCGAGGCGCTCCGGGGCGGTGGGCCGGAGGAGAACGCGGCGATCCTGCGCGAGATCCTGGAGGCGCGGGACCGCGGGCCGCGCCGGGATGTCGTCTGCCTGAACGCCGCGGCGGCGCTCCTGGTGGGGGGGCGGGTCGCCGACCTGGCGGAGGGCATCGAGGTGGCTGCGCAGGCCCTCGACTCGGGCGCCGCCGCCGAACGCCTGGAGGCCCTGGTGCGGGCGAGTCGTCGGGAGGGCGGATCCGGCCCTCGCGGCGCGGGGGAGGGCGCCGCGTGACCCTCCTCGACCGGATCCTGGCGCGGACCCGGGCCGATCTCGAGGCGGCCCGCCGACGGCTGCCGCCGGAGGAGCTCGCCCGGCGCGCCGCCGACTCCCCCGAGCCGCGGCGGGAGGCCTTCCGGGCCGCCCTGGCCGACGGCCCGTGCCCGCGGATCCTGGCGGAGCTCAAGCGCCGCTCGCCGAGCCGCGGTGAGATCCGGGCCGGCTTCGACCCCGTGGCCATCGCGGACCGCTACGGCGAGGCGGGTGCCGCGGCCCTCTCCGTGCTCACCGACGGTCCCTTCTTCGGCGGCAGCCTCGACCACCTGCGGGCGGTCCGGGCAGTCACGGAGCTCCCGCTGCTGCGCAAGGACTTCGTGGTCGACCCCTACCAGCTCGACGAGGCGCGCCTGGCGGGTGCGGATGCCGTCCTCCTGATCGCAGCGGTGCTCGGCGATGCGCTCGGGGAGCTGCTGCGGGCCGCCGGCGAGCGGGGTCTCGCCAGCCTGGTGGAGGTCCACGACGAGGTCGAGCTCGAGCTGGCGCTCTCTGCCGGTGCCGAGATCGTGGGGATCAACAACCGCGATCTGCGGACCTTCGAGACGGATCTCTCGGTCTTCGAGCGGCTGGCGCCGCGGGTGCCGCCCGGGCGCGTGCTGGTGGCCGAAAGCGGGATTTCCGGGCCGGAGGACATCGATCGGCTGGAGCGGGCCGGCGCCCATGCCTTCCTGGTGGGAGAGCACCTCATGCGGGCAGAGGACCCGGGTCGGGCGCTCTGCGAACTTCGCGGCGCGGCTCCGCGGGCCGCTGCCGCATCGCAACGGGGGCGAGCGTGAGCGTGAGGATCAAGGTCTGCGGGGTCGTGCACCCGGACGATGCCCAGGCTGCCGTCGACGCGGGGGTCGACCTGATCGGCCTGAACTTCGTCCGGTCGAGTCCGCGCTGTCTGGACCTCCGGAAGGCCGAGGAGATCGCGCGGCGGGTCGAGGGCCAGGTGGAGCGGGTGGCCGTCTTCCAGGATGCGGGCTGGGACGAGATCGAGCGGGTCCTGCGGCGGGTGGACGTGGAGCGGCTCCAATTCCACGGGGACGAGCCGCCCGAAGACGTGGAGATGCAGGATCTCCCGGTGATCAAGGCCCTGCGGGGTGCCGATCTCGAGGCTGCGGACCGCTACCCGGGCACCATCCTGCTCCTGGACCACCCCACCGAGGGCGGAGGGCGCGGCCGGGCCTGGAACTGGGCCGATGCAGCGGAGCTGATCGCCGCGGGCTTCGACGTGATCCTGGCCGGGGGGCTCGCCCCCGACAACGTGGGCCGGGCGCTGCAGGAGCTCGGGGACCTGCTGCCGTGGGGGGTGGACGTGGCGACCGGCGTCGAGGGAGAGGGCTACCGGAAGGATCCGGAGCGGATCCGGTCGTTCATCGCCGCCGTGCGCAAGGCCGAGGAGGCGGCGTGACCGAGAGCGCCGGTGTGGGGCGCTTCGGCGACTACGGCGGGCGCTACGCCCCCGAGACCCTGATCGCGGCCCTCGACGAGCTCACCGAGGCCTTCTACGGGATCGCCCGCACGGAGGAATTCCAGCGAGAGCTCGACGAGCTGCTCCGGAGCTACGCGGGCCGCCCGACGCCCCTCTACGAGGCCCGCCGGATGAGCGAGGACCTCGGCGGCGCGCGGATCCTGCTCAAGCGCGAGGATCTCGCCCACACCGGGGCCCACAAGATCAACAACGTGGTGGCGCAGGCCCTGCTCGCGCGGCGCATGGGCAAGCGGAGGGTGATCGCCGAGACGGGTGCGGGGCAGCACGGAGTGGCGACGGCCACCGCCTGTGCGCTCTTCGGCCTCGAGTGCGAGGTGTACATGGGCGAGGAGGACGTCCGCCGGCAGGCGCTGAACGTCTTCCGGATGGAGCTGCTCGGCGCCCGGGTCCACCCGGTGACCACCGGCTCGCGGACCCTCAAGGACGCGATCAACGAGGCCTTCCGGGACTGGGTGACCCATGTCCGCACCACCTACTACTGCATCGGCTCGGTGATGGGACCGCACCCGTATCCCACGTTGGTGCGGGACTTCCAGCGGGTGATCGGGGTGGAGACGCGCCGGCAGGTGCTGGAGCTCGCCGGCCGCCTGCCCGAGGTGCTCGTGGCATGCGTGGGAGGGGGGAGCAACGCCATCGGCCTCTTCCACCCCTTCCTGGAGGACGAGGGGGTGCGGCTGGTCGGCGCCGAGCCGGGGGGAGCCGGGCTCGAGACGGGGCGCCACGGCGCGGTGCTGACGGCGGGCGTGCCGGGCATCTTCCACGGCCAGCGCACACTGGTCCTCTCCGACGACGACGGGCAGATCTTTCCGGCCCACTCGATCTCGGCCGGCCTCGACTACCCGGGCGTGGGGCCGGAGCACGCCTGGCTCCGGGATGCCGGGCGGGCCGAGTACCACGCGATCACGGACGAGGAGGCCCTCGATGCCTTCCAGTACCTCTCCCGGCTGGAGGGCATCATCCCGGCGCTCGAGTCGGCGCACGCCGTCGCCCTGGCGCGCAAGCTCGCTCCCGAGCTCCCGCGCGGCGCCCTCCTCGTGATCGGGCTCTCGGGCCGGGGCGACAAGGACGCACCCCAGGTTCGAGAGATCCTCCGGGAGCGCGCGCGGCAGGAGGGGCGATGAGCCGGATCGCCGCCCGCTTCCGGGAGCTCGCCGAACGCGGGGAGCGGGCGCTCGTGCCCTTCCTGATGGCGGGGGATCCGGACCTCGCGTGCACCGAGCGACTGGTGCCCGCCCTCGTGGAGGGCGGGGCCGACCTCATCGAGATCGGGGTGCCCTTCTCGGACCCGATCGCGGAGGGGCCGACCATCCAGGCCGCGACCGAGCGCGCGCTCGCCTCGGGAACCAGCCTGCGCCGGGTGCTCGGGCTCGTGGCACGCCTTCGCGAGCAGGTGGACGTGCCCCTGGTGCTGATGGGCTACGCGAACAACTTCCTCCATTTCGGCGGCCGCGAGTTCGCCCGGGCCGCTGGCGAGGCCGGTGTGGACGGCGTGATCGTGGTCGACCTGCCGCCCGAGGAGGGTGCGGAGCTCTTCGAGCCGCTGCGCGCGGCCGGGGTGGATCCGATCCTCCTCGCGGCGCCCACCACCGTGCCCGCCCGCCTGCGGCTTCTGGCCCGGGAGACGCGTGGCTTCCTCTACTACGTGTCCCTCACGGGGGTCACGGGCGCGCGCCGGGAGCTGGCCGCCACCCTGGAGCAGGAGGTACGCCGAGCCCGGGAGGTCTGTCCGGTTCCGGTGTGCGTGGGCTTCGGCGTGTCCACACCGGATCACGCCCGGGCCATCGGGCGCTACGCCGATGGCGTGGTGGTGGGCAGCGCCCTCGTGGATCGCCTGGCCGCCACCGGGGCGCCGGACGAGGCGGTCTGCGTTGCCCGGGACTTCGTCGCGGCCCTCAAGGCCCCGCTTCGGGAGCCGGCCTGTCCGACGGCCTCGTGAGGGTCCGGTAGAGTGCCTCCACCTGCTTCCGGGTGGACTCGAGATCCCCGGAGTTGTCGATCACGTAGTCCGCCATCTCGGCCTTGCGGTCGAGGGGGAGCTGGGCGCGCACCCGCCGCTCGGCCTCCTCGCGGCCGAGGGCGTTTCTCGCCATCAGCCGTTCGAGCTGCTGCTCCTCCGAGCAGGTCACCACCACCACGGCCTCGTAGTCCCCGGCGGCGCCGGTGCCGCTGCCCGCCACGCGGCCTTCGAGCAGCAGCGGCACGTCGAGCACCACGAGCGGTGCGCCGGAGTCCCGGGCTGCGCGCGCACGGCGCGCCATCTCCGCGACCACCGGGGGGTGCATGATCTGGCCGATCCGCCGGCGCGCGTCCGGGTCGCGGAACACGATCTCGCCGAGGACGTCGCGCCGAAGCGCCCCGGATTCGTCGAGGATCTCCGGTCCGAAGGCCTCGGCGAGCGTGCGCAGCATCGGCGAGCCCGGTGCCTGGAGCTCGCGCACGATCTCGTCGGCGTCGATGACCACGGCACCGAGTTCGCGGAGCATGCGCGAGACGGTGCTCTTGCCGCTGGCGATTCCACCCGTGAGTCCGATGATCCGCGCCACGGCCGGCAGGATAGGCTTCCCCCGGGGTCCCCGCCGGCGGGAGCGGCTTCGGGCCACGAGCGACCCGCACCCAGCGGGGAGGCGCTCCCCGCACGCCGCCGGGCCGGGGAAGCTCGACGTCCTCGCCGAGCCCGTGCGCCCCCGCGTTCCTGCCGGTTCCTGCGCTCCGGGAGGGGCGGCTGGAATCCGCGTCCGGCGCCGTCGCCTCGCGGCCTCTCGCCCGCGCGGGTAACCCCTTGCTGCCAAAACGGATTCCGATCGGGCGCGATTGCACGCCCGGGGGTGGGCGGCTATGCTCGGCCCGCTCTTCCGGGGGGTTGGGCGCCTTGTGGCCGGCGGCGTGTCGCCCCCCGTTTCGCCGTCCGGGCCCCGGCGGGGACCGGGCAGCGGGTCCCATCCCCCAGGTACAGGAGGCCGGGCGGATCTCGCCCCGAGCATGACCGAACGCCGCGAGCAGGACCGCATCGGATCCGACGGGGCCGTCCGCGAAGCCGACGACCCCGCCATCGCGCCCCTGCGCGCCCGCATCGACGAAGTCGACCGCGAGATCCTCGGGCTGCT
>JALSIO010000013.1 GCA_026989995.1 Myxococcales bacterium | reverse complement strand
AAGCTCGAGGATCTCGCGCACCACGGGGCTTCGCTCCAGGTAGGGGGCGAGCACGAGCGCGCGCTCGTGGCGGAGCTCGTAGACCTCCTTCGGGTCCACCTGCAGCACGAAGAGCCGCGCGCGGGTGCCGGCCCGGAGCAGCAGATCCTGCACGCCCCGGGCGAAGAGGATCCCCTGCCCGCCGGCACCGGCGTTGTGGGCCGGGACGCCGAGCTCCGCCTCGAGGACCTCCGGAACCACGTGGTGCACGGCCCGCGAGCTCCCGAAGACGAAAAGTGCGGCATCGCGGCGCGCGAGCGCCCGCTCGACCTTGCCCACCGGGACCGCCCGGGGATCGGCCAGGGGCAGCAGGCGGGCGAATGCCGCCCCGCCGGCCCGGTCGAGGAGCACGAGGCCCGCGAGGAAGACCACGAGGGCCGCGACCGGCGGCCTCCGCGCGGATCCGGCCGACCGAAGGCCCTCGCCGCTAGAACTGGAAGTAGATGAACTGGCTTCCACCGTCCACTCCGAGAAGGGCGATGCCCGCGAGCAGCGCGTACCAGCCGACCCACCGAAGCGGCACCGGCAGGCGTTCCACGTGCTCGCGGACGCTCCCCTGCCGCTCCTGGAAGACCTGCACGGCGAGCAGCAGCACGACGGCCGGAAGCGCATGCGCGAAGACCGAACCGTCCACGAAGGGTCGATCCAGGGGGCCCGCGAAGGAGGCGAAGATGTGCAGCGCGTCGCGGATGGACTCGGCCCGGAAGAAGACCCAGCCGGCGCAGACCAGGTGGAAGGTCACCAGGATCCGGAGCCCATCGCGCAGCCGGTCGGGAACCCCGAGCGCGCGGTAGATCCGATCGCGTTGCCCGAGGGTGGCGCGGGAGAGCGCCAGGAGCACGCCGTGCAGGGCTCCCCAGGCCACGAAGGCGAAGCTCGCGCCGTGCCAGAGGCCGCCCAGGAGCATGGTGAGCAGCAGGTTGCGGTAGGTCGCGAGGGTCCCGTGGCGGTTGCCGCCGAGGGGTATGTAGAGGTAGTCCCGCAGCCAGGTGGAAAGGGAGATATGCCATCGGCGCCAGAAGGAGGTGATGCTGGTGGCGAAGTAGGGCCGCTCGAAGTTCTTCATCAGATCGAAGCCCAGCACCCGGGCGCTGCCGATGGCGATGTCCGAATAGCCGGAGAAGTCGCAGTAGATCTGGAAGGCGAAGGCGTAGGTCGCGAGCAGGAAGGTCGTGGCGCCGTGGTGCTCCACGTTCCCGTAGACGGCATCCACGTAGAGCCCGAGCCGGTCGGCGATGACCACCTTCTTGAAGAGCCCCCAGAGCGCGAGCTGCAGGCCCGATCCGATGCGCGCCCAGTCGACCTCGTGTCGCCGGTGGAGCTGCGGGATGAGGTGGACGGCGCGCTCGATGGGTCCGGCCACGAGCTGTGGGAAGAAGGCCACGTAGAGGGCGAAGCGAGCCGGGTTCCGCTCCGGCTCGAGCCGGCTGCGGTAGAGATCGATGGTGTAGGAGAGGGTCTGGAAGGTGTAGAAGGAGATCCCCACCGGGAGCAGCACGTCGAGATGCGGAAGCTCGCCCTCCGTCCCGAGCCAGGCCAGCAGCCGCTCGCCGCTCTCGGCGGCGAAGTTCCAGTACTTGAAGGTGAAAAGCAGGCCCAGGTTGGTGGCCACGCTCACGAGCAGCAGCCGGCGGCGACCCGCGCGGTCCGCGGCGGGCATCCGGTGCCCGACCAGGTAGTCCACGGCCGTCGAGGCGAGGATCAAAAGCGCGTAGGCCGCGTTCCACCACATGTAGAAGACGTAGCTCGCCACGAGCAGGAGCCCGGTGCGCATCCGGTGGGGCGACGCGAAGTGCAGGGTCCCCACCAGGAGGAAGAAGACCACGTAGTCGAGGGAGTTGAAGACCACCGGGCCGCCTCAGCCTCCCCGGGCCAGCTCGGACAGGAGCACCAGCAGCCGCTCGCTGTGGCCTCGCCAGGAAAAGGCCCGAACCCGGTCGCGTCCCGCCTCGGCCAGGCTAGAGCGCGCCGCCGGATCGCCGAGGAGCGCCGCCGCCGCCTCGGCGAGGGCTTCGGCCGAGCCGGGCTCGTAGTAGCGCCCCGCCTCGCCGAGCACCTCGCGATGGACGGCGGTGTCCGCGGCCAGCACGGGCGTCCCGGAGGCCATGGCCTCGAGGAGGGGGTGCCCGAAGGACTCGAGCCGCGAGGGGAAGACGAAGAGGTCTGCCTCGGCGTAGATCCGGTGGAGCTCCGCGTAGGGACGGTGGCCGGTGAGCCACACCGACTCCTCGAGGCCCCGCGCGCGGATCCGGTCCACGAGGCGATCGAAGAGCGCCGGCGCATTGGTGTGCTCGCGGTCGATGGTGAGCACCAGCACGGGATCGAGGCCCCGGCTCCGGAGCGGGAGCACCGCCTCGACGAGGGTCTCGAAGTCCTTGTGCAGGAAGTAGGTGGAGACGGAGAGCAGGACCGGCCGCCCGGCTTTTCGGAGCGAGGCCATGCGCTCCGCCACCGGGGAGGGACCGCCCGGCGCGAAGAAGCGATCGCGATCGAAGCCGAAGGGGAGCACCTCCACCCGCTTGCGGGAAAGGTCGGTGTAGCCGGCCAGGCGCTCGGCCATGGCCGCGCTCGGAACGAGAACCAGCTCGGCGCGCCGGATGCTCGCAAGGGTCCAGAGCCGCCGCAGCCGGAGCACCCTCGTGGAATGGCCGAGGGCCCGCATCCGCGCCTCCAGCTCGCGGGAGAAGTAGAGGGCATTTCGGACATAGAGCGCCTCGGGCACCCGTCGGAAGGCGGTTCCGAACCCCACCGCCGAAAAGAGGACCTCCGCCCCCGTCCGCCGGAGCAGCCGCGGGATCTCGACCTGGTCGAAGACCAGGCGCCGGAGGTTGTGGCCCGGGGGACTCGCGTAGACCTCGGTGGCGACGCCCGCCGCGGCGAGCTCCGGCGCGAGGAGCTCGCGGGTGGGCGCGGGAAGCACGACCACGAAGGAATCGCCCGTCCCGAGGGCGGCGAGCTCGGCGAGGAGGTTCCGGAGATAGGTCACCGACCCGCCCATGTAGCTCGATGCGGCGTTCAGCAGGACCCGCATGGCCCCCTCCCCCGGACCGTCGGATCGGTAGCCTTCGGGGCGCACCCGCGGTGGGATGACCCGATCGGGTCGCAGGCCTTCACCGGAGCCCCCCCTCCGGGTGGGGGCCGTGCCAGAGCGGGGGGCGGGGCAGTGCGCTCCCCGCGCGGTACACCTCCACGCCGAAGCGGGCGGGGATCTCGAGCAGGGCCGCCTCGCGCTCCGGCGAAACGCGCTCCCGCCAGCGCTCCACCAGGTAGCGCTGCCGCTCGGGCGAGCTTTCGCGTCGCAGCACCTCGGCCGTGCCCGGCTCGGACTTCCCGGTGGTGAGCGAGGGGCGGGGCAGCTCCCGCTCGAGGCGTTCCGGCCGCGGGAGCGCCAGATGCCCCGCGAGCCGCCGGAGCAGCGGGGCCGGATCGAGCACCAGCTGCTCGTAGGAGAGCACCAGCCATTCGGGCCGGCACATCCGGAGCGGAAGCGCGTTCTGGAGCGTCCAGTCGAGCACGCCCCGCTCGAGGGGGTCCTCGTGCGCGGCCAGCCGCCGCGCGAAGGCCAGCTCCTCGGCCGTGAAGTGCGCCGCGTAGTCGCTCTCGAGGAAGGCCCGAAGCCGCGGGAGCTCCCGACGCGAGAGGCTCACCGGAATGGGGTGGCGCAGCAGGAGCACCACCCGCGCACCGAGGAGCTCCGCGAGGCGCGGGATCCGGTCCTCGCAGCCGTGGAGGAGCTTCAGCACCACCCGGCGGGTGACGGGCCGCCAGTGGCGCAGCCGCGGGCTCGGATCCAGGAAGCGGAGCCGGCCCGCGGCGAGGCCCTGCAGGTAGGCCTCCACCCGCGGCGCCGACGACGCCGCGTAGAGCGCCTCGAAGCTCCGGATCCCGAGAACCCGCCGCACCGGCTCCCGCCGGAGGTCCAGGGGCTCGGAGATGGCCTTGAAGCCGGGCTGGGCCCAGATCAGCTCCATGAGCCAGGTGGAGCCGCTCCGCGGCGTGGTGACCACCAGCACCGGCGGACCACCGGGCAGGTGGACCGAGCTGTGGGCCCGCACCCATTCGGAGACGCGCTCCCGGAGCGTCCGCCGCTCGACCGACCGGGCCCCGCCCGGGTGGACGCCCGACGCCGTCATTCGAGGAAGGGCTCCAGGGCCCGCAGCGCCCACACCCGCGACCAGTGCACCCGGCCGGCGCGAAACGCGGCCTCGAGCGCGCGCACGGCCGGCGGGTGGAAGAAGGGGTGCTCCGCGAGGCCGCCTTCGATCCGCCCGGAGCGCAGCCAGCGGTCGAAGGGCAGGGTGAATCCCTGCTTGGGCCGCCGCCAGAGGCGTTCGGGAACGGGGTTTCGCGGCGCCTCGCGCAGCCACCGCTTGACCGGCCCCGCGCGGCGCAGCTCCGGCGGAACCCGGAACACCTCCTCGAAGAGGGCCCGGTCCACCAGCGGCACCCGCACCTCGAGCGAGTGGCGCATGCTCATGGCGTCGGCATCCCGGAGGAGCTGGCAGCCCAGGTAGCGGTGGAGCTCGAGCAGCGTGATCCACTCGGCGGGCGGCACCTCATCGAGCGGGAGTGCGCGCCGGAGCTCCGCAACCGGGTCGAGATCCCGGGCGACATCCCGAAGCCCGGGTGCCAGAAGCGCCGCGATCCCGCCGGGTGGGAAGAGACCGCGGTCGGTGTAGAAGGCGCCGGCGGGGTCGTACCCATGGCCCACGGCCAGTGCCAGCTTGGCCGCCGTCCGCCCGGGCATCCCCTCGAGCCACCGCCCGAGGCGCCGCCGCAACCTGCGCCCGGGATCGAGGCGCTCCACCCGGCGGTGGACGGCCAGGAGCGGTGGTATGCGGCGGTGACTGGCGTAGCCCCCGAAAAGCTCGTCGCCTCCGATCCCGCTGACGGCCACCTTGAGACCGGCCTGTACCGCCGCCCGCGACACGAAGTACACGTTGATTCCGTCCACCGAGGGCTGGTCGAGGGCGGCCAGGGCGTGTGGGAGCTCCTCCCGCACCTGCTCGAGGCGGATCTCCACCCGCCGGTGGCGCGTCCCGCCGTGGCGGGCCGCCTCCTCTGCGAGGGCGCCCTCGTCGAGCTCGGGCGCATCGAAGGCGAGGTTCACGGTGGTGACGGGCCCGCTGCCCTCCTCGACGAGGAGGGCGGCGAGAGCCGTGGAATCCACGCCGCCGGACAGGAAGGCGCCGACCTCCACGTCGGCGAGCAGGTGGCGGCGAACGGAGGCCCGAAGGGCGCGGGCGATGAGCTCCCCCGCCTCCCGCTCCTCCATGGGTTCCGAGCGACCGGCGAGCTCCGTGAGGTGGTGGTGGCGACCCGCGCGCCGCTCGCCTTTGGGGCCGATCTGCACCGACGCCCCCGCCTCGAGCGCGCGAATGCCGCGGTAGAGCGTGCGCGGCGGTGCCACCGAGCCCCAGGCCAGGTAGCCGGCGAGCGCCTCGAGATCGATCCCACCGCCTCCGAGCACCCTCCGGAGTGCCTGCACCTCGGACGCGAAGTAGAGCACCGAGCCCCGCTCCGCGGTGTAGAGGGGCTTGATGCCGAGCGGGTCGCGCACCAGGCTCAGCACTCCGGTGTCGCGGTCGTAGAGGGCGTAGGCGAACATCCCCGAGAGCCGGCCGGGGAGCGCATGGCCGTGGATCCGGTGGCCGTGCACGAGCACCTCGATATCGGAGCGCGAGCGAAAACGGAATCCGGCCTTCTCGAGCCCCTCGCGCAGCGCGGGGGCGTTGTAGATCTCCCCGTTGCAGGTCACGACGACGCGCCCCTCGGGATCGCTCATGGGCTGGCGGCCCGCCGGCGAGAGGTCGACGATGGCGAGGCGCCGGTGGCCGAGCACCACCGATCCGTCCCCGGAGACGAACAGGCCCGCATCGTCCGGTCCCCGGTGGCGCTGCAGCTCGCAGAGCCGCTCGACCACCCCCGGGTCCGGCCGGCCGCCGGCTCGGATCGCCACCCCTCCCGCGATCCCGCACACGGCCTAGCTCCCCGCACCCCGGCGTGCCCGTCCGGCGAGGATCTCGCGAAACAGCGCCGCGTAGGCGTCGGCCGTGCGCTCCGGGGCGAAGTCGCGGGCGCGCGCACGGGCCGCCCGGGCGAGCGCGGCGCGGCGCGGGCCGTCCGCGAGCAGCGCGAGCGCCGCCTGGGCGAGGGCCTCGTCGTCGTCCACCGGAACGAGCACCCCGGCCTCCCCCCCGCGCCCGAGGATCTCCGCCGGGCCCGTGGGGCAGTCCGCGGCCACACAGGGAAGTCCGGCGGCCACCGCCTCGAGCAGTGCATTGGGAAGGCCCTCGAAGCGGGAGGGGAGCACGTAGAGGTCGCCCTCCTCCACCGCCGGCAGCGGGTCGGGGGTGTGGCCGGGCAGCTCCACCGCGTCACCGAGCCCGAGCTCCCGGACGAGCGCCTCGAGCTCACCCCGCGCGGAACCCTCGCCCACGATGCGCAGGCGAGCGCCGGCCCCCACCGGGTGGCGGCGGATCCGCGCGAGCGCGCGGATCAGCACGTCGAAGCCCTTCTGGGCATCGAGCCGGCCGTGGGCGGTGAGAAGGGGCGCCCCGGGCCGGATCCACTGCTCCCGATCCCGCACCGGAAAGCGGGCGCCGATGGCCTCGGCCTCGAGCGGGTTGTAGATCGTCTCCACCCGGACCGGGTCCCCGCCGAGAAAACGGCGCACCGCCTCGGCGCCCGCGACCGAGTTGCACACCACCGCGTCGGCGCTCCGGTACACGTACCGGGCGGCCCGGCGCAGCAGGCGGAGGCGGAGCCGCCCGGCCGCGTTCCGCGCACGCAGGGGCGAGGTCAGCGAGTCGATGTAGGCCCGGTCGTTGACCACCAGCGGAAGGCGCTGCGACGGAGGGAGCAGCCGATTGGCCGTCCCCATGAGCACGTTGCTGTTGACCTGGAAGGGAAAGAGCAG
>JALSIO010000012.1 GCA_026989995.1 Myxococcales bacterium | reverse complement strand
GTGCGGCCCCCTTCTCCCTGCGCGCCCGGATCCGGGACGCACGGCTCGACGACCTCGCCCTGCGGCTCGGAGCTCCGGCCGAGGGCTTCGGCGGTCTCGTCGAGGGCTCGGCGACGCTCGCGGGACGCCTCACCCTCGAGGAGGTGATCGCACCGACGCTGCGCGGCGAGATCGAGCTCACGGCGCGGGATGGGAGCCTGTCGCCGGTGCTTCCCCTGGTCGCCCAGCTCTCCGGGGCGGGCGAGGAGGGGGAACCGGCCCCCCTGCCCTTCCGGGGCGCGCGGCTGACGGCCCGGCTCACGGGCGGTCGCATGGAGATCCCGCAGCTCGCCCTCGATGCCGAGGGCGTGCGCGTGGTGGTCACCGGCTCCATCGAGGGGCTGGCTCGCGAGCCCCGGGTCTCCGCCGTCGCCGGGGTGTTCTTCTACCGCGACGTCGACCGCGTGCTCGCGAATGTCCCCCTGCTGAACGACCTCCTGCTCGGAGAGGACCGCAACCTGATCGGCGCCTACTTCGAGCTCCGCGGCCCCATCGGCGATCCCGAGGCCCGCCGGATCCCGAATCGGACCTTCGCATCGGGCGCGCCGGGCTTCGTGCTGCGCGACGTGCCCGGCTTCGTGCTGCTCGACGTGCCCGAGTTCCTCTTCCGCGACGTGCCCGTCTCCGTCGTCCGAGGCCTCCGCTCCCTGGGCTCGCGCATGGGCCGGGGAGAGACCGAAAAGCCCGAGCCGCCGCAGGGCGGGCCCGACCGTGAGGGCTGAACCGCGCGCCCGCGACAAGATCCTCTCCCGCGAGGCCGCCCGCCGGGCGGTCCGGGCGGCCCGCCGGCGCGGAGAGACGGTGGTGTTCACCAACGGGTGCTTCGACCTGCTCCATGTCGGTCACGTGCGGAGCCTGGAGCAGGCCGCCGCACTCGGGGACCGGCTGCTCGTGGCCGTCAACAGCGATGCCAGCGTGCGGCGCCTCAAGGGCCCCGACCGCCCGCTCGTTCCCGCCGGGCAGCGGGCCGAGGTGGTGGCGGCCCTCGGCTGCGTGGACTTCGTGGTGATCTTCCGGGAGTCGACGCCGCGCCGGCTCATCCGGCTCCTCGAGCCTGACGTGCTGGCGAAGGGGGGCGACTGGGCGCCGGAGGCGATCGTGGGCCGCGAGGAGGTCCTCGCGCGGGGGGGACGGGTCGTCCGCCTGCGGGAGATCCCCGGGATCCGGACCACGCTGCTCCTCGAGCGCGCGAAACGCCCGGGGGGGGCGCGGCGTCGATCCCGGGGAGGCAGCGGCGCGGAGCGCTAGCCTTCCCGGAACACGGAGGCCCGCTTGCAGACCCCCCACGAGACCCTCGAAAGGCTCCTCCACGAGGTCGGTCGGGTGGTGGTGGGGCAGCGGGGCCTCGTCGAGGGACTCCTGATCGGCGTGCTCGCCCGGGGCCACGTCCTGGTCGAGGGCGTCCCGGGGGTGGCCAAGACCACGGCGGTGCGGACGCTCGCGCGGGCGCTCGGCCTCGGCTTCCGGCGCATCCAGTTCACACCGGACCTCCTTCCCGCAGACCTGCTCGGCACCCGCATCTTCCTCCCCGCCACGGGCGGCTTCGAGATCCGCAAGGGCCCGATCTTCGCGCCGGTGGTGCTCGCCGACGAGATCAACCGGGCACCGGCGAAGGTGCAATCGGCCCTGCTCGAGGCGATGGAGGAGGGCCAGGTCACGCTGGGCGACGAGACCTTCCCCCTCCCCGACCCCTTCCTCGTGATGGCCACGCAGAACCCGGTGGAGCTCGAGGGAACCTACCCCCTTCCCGAGGCACAGGTGGATCGCTTCCTGCTGAAGCTCCTGGTGCCGTATCCGGACGAGACGGAGGAGCTCGAGATCGTCGCCCGGGATGCGGGTGCCCCGGCCGACGTGGAGCCGGTGACCGATGCGGAGGAGATCCGGGCCCTTCGCAAGACGGCGGCCGCCGTCCACGTGGCCGAGCCCGTGGCCGCCTACGCGGTGCGCCTGGTGCGGGCCACCCGCGATCCGGCGGAGGCGGGCGCCGCACTTCCCGGCTCCGTGGATCGCGCCCGTGCGGTCACCCTCGGAGCCTCCCCCCGGGCTTCGCTGCTGCTGGTGCGGGCGGCGCGCGCCCGGGCCCTCCTCGACGGGCGCGACTACGCGACCCCCCACGACGTCAAGCGGATGGCACCCGACGTGCTCCGACACCGGGTGGTGGTGTCCTACGAGGCGGAGGCGGAGGGGCTCGGTCCGGGGGACGTGATCGAGGCGGTGCTCCGTGCGGTGGAGACGCCCTAGGCCCCGGAAGCCGGAGAGCGCTCCGGCCCCGGAGGAGCTCCTCCGGGAAGCCCGCCGCCTCCGCCTCCGCGCGCGGCGCGAGGTATCGGGCGAGTTCGCCGGGGCCTGGGCGAGCGCCTTCCGGGGCTCGGGAATGGACTTCGAGGAATCCCGGCCCTACCACCCCGGCGACGACGTCCGGCAGATGGACTGGAATGCCACGGCCCGGCTGCGGGAACCGTTCGTGAAGCGCTTCCGCGAGGAGCGGGGCGTCCTGCTGCTGCTCCTCCTCGACGTCTCCGGATCCATGGGCCTCGGCTCGGCGGGAACCACCAAGGCGCTCGCGGGAGCGCGGGTCTGCGCGCTGCTCGCCGCCGCGGCGAGCCGCACCCGCGACCGGGTGGGGCTCGTCGTCTTCGATTCCGGGGTGCGCGGCGTCGTGCCGCCCGCCGGGGGCGACGCCCATGTGTTCCGGGTGCTGCGGACGGCCGTGGCCGAGGCGCACCGCCCGGCGGGCGGGACCGCCCTCGTCCCCGCGCTGCGGGTTGCCCGCCGGCTCGTCGGACGACACTCTGTGGTGTTCATCCTCTCCGACTTCCGGGGGCCTGCGGCCGACCCGGACCCCGCGTGGCTGGCCGGGATCGGCAGCCTCGCGCGCCGGCACGACGTCGTGGCCGCCGCCCTCCTCGATCCGGCGGAGTGCGAGCTCCCCGCCGTGGGCCCCGCCCGATTCGAGGACGCGGAGCGGCCGGGAGCGCCGCTCGCCGCGGACGCCGGCTCCGCGCGCATCCGCGCGCGCTTCCGGGCCGCCGCCCTCGAGCGCCGCCGCGCGCTGGCCCGGGCGCTCGAAGGCACCGGGGCCGATCCCCTCTTCCTCCGGACCTCGGATCCGCCGATCCCGGCCCTCGTCCGGTTCTTCCGGAGGCGCCCGGCCCGTGTGCGGGAGGGAGCACCGTGAGCCGGCGGCCCGCCGCTGGCCGCGGGGTTGCCGCGCTCGCGGTGGTGCTCCTCGCCCTCGCCTGCGCGGCCGAGCCCCCGGCCGGTCCGACCCCGGCGACTCCGCGCGGCAGCCTGGTCTTCGAGCCGCCGCGCGCCTACGTGGGCGAGCTCGTCGAGGTGGAGGTGGCGGTCGCGGCACCGGCGGAGCACGTGGTGCTCCCGCTCGCCCTGCCCGAACAGGTTCCGGGGTTCTGGCTGCTCGATGCGCGGCAGCTCCCACCCGAGGGCGACGGCGGGCGCCGGGTCCACCGAACCCGGATTCGGGTGCGCGCCCGGGAGGTCGGGGAGCACCGCTGGCCCGACCTCATGGCCACCGTGGTATCCCCCGACGGAGAGCGGACCCCGGTTCCGATCCCGGGCCACACCGTCGAGGTCGTGTCCAACCGGGAGGCGATCGCGGATCGCAGCGATCCCTTCGGCCTCCGCGCGCCGCCGGGCGCGCCGGCGGCACCGCTTCGGGCAGCCCTCCTCGGCGCGGCGGTGGGAGCGGGCGGGGTGCTCGCGGCGCTGGCGATCGCGCGCCTCCACCGGCGGCGGCGGGAGACCGAGCCGCCCGTGCCTCCCGGCGAAGACGCGGCGCCGTCCTTCGCGCGGGTCCGCGAGGCCCTCGACGCGGCGGCCTCCCGGGCGGCGACGGAACCCCGGGAGGCCGCCGGCGCTGCGGCCGCCGCGCTCCGTGCCTACTTCGGGGAGCGCTACCGCCTCGACCTCTCCGCGAGCACGGTGGAGGAGCTCGAGGCCAGGGAGCCCCCGCTCCCCTGGCAGAGCACCTGGCCCGCCTTCGTCGAGATCCTCCGGTCGCTCGACGCGCTGCGCTTTCCCGCCCACCCGGGCGCCGACGCGACCGAGCGGCTGCGCTCCGTTCTCGCCCGAGCCCGGAAGCTGGTGGAGCGGACCGCCCCGCGAGGGGGTCACCCGTGAGCGGTCGGGCCGTCGAGCTGCTGCAACGCATCGGAGTCGAGGGGCTCACGGATCCCGGCCGGCTCCCGCTCCTGCTCGTCGTGGCAGCCGTGGCGGTCGCCCTCTCGCTCCGGGAGCGGCCGCGGGGGCTTCCCTGGGCCGCCCTCCCCGAGCTCCGCCTCGCGGCACGCGGCCACCGCGATCGGCTTCGCGCCGGCCGCGCCGGCCTCCGTCTCGCGGCGCTGGCCTGCCTCGCCCTGGCGCTGGCCGGCCCCGTGCGGGCGCGCCCGCCCGAGCGGGCCAGCCTCCCGGGCCTCGATCTCCTGCTCGTGCTCGACCTCTCCGACAGCATGCGCGCGCTCGACACCGAGGTCGCGGGGCGGCCCGAGACCCGGCTGGCCCTGGCCCGGCGGGTGGTCGCCCGCTTCGCCCGCCGCCGGGTGGCGGAGGGCGACCGGCTCGGCCTGGTGGGATTCGGGGACCGGGCGCTCACGCTCTGCCCCCTTACCCGCGACGCGCGCCTGCTCGAGGCGGCGCTCGCGAGGACCCGCCCGGGCCTGGCCGGCGAGGCGACCGCCCTCGGCGATGCCCTCGCCCTCGCGACCCGGCGGGTGCGGGCCGCGAACCCGGCGGAGCCCGGAGGCGCGGGGGCGGCCCGGGCCGGGAGCGTGGTGGTCCTGCTCACCGACGGTCGGGCCAACGCGGGGGCCATCCCGGTGGAGGTGGCCACCGGCCTCGCCGCCGCCCTCGGCGTCCGGGTGCACACCGTCGGCATCGGCACCGAGGGTCCGGTGGCGATGGCCCGGGACGAGCAGGGACGGCGGGGGTTCGAGCTCGAGCACCACGACCTCGACGCCGCCACCCTCGCGGCGATCGCGCGGGCCACCGGCGGCGAGTTCTTCCGCGCCCGGACCTCCGCCGACCTCGACGGAATCTACGAGGCCATCGATCGGCTGGAGCGGGTGCCGCGCCCGGTTCCGGTGCCGGCCGGCCGGCGTCCCTGGCCGGAGCCGGCGCTGGCCGCGGCGGGGGCGCTGCTCACCGCGGAGGTGCTCCTGGTGGCGATCCTGCGGAGGCGGATCCCGTGATCGGAGGCGCCGCCGGCACCCTCCCGGAGGCGTTGGCTGCGGGCCTTCCGCTGGCCGTGCCGCGGCCCGAGCTCCTGGCCGCTGCGGCGCACCCGGAGCTCGCACTTCCCTTCGCTTTCGGCGGCGGCCTCTTGGTCTTGGCGTGGCTCGTCGCGAGGCGGCGTGCCCGCGAGCGGCTGGCCCGCCTCGTGGGTGCGGACCCCGGCGGGCTGCGAGGGCCGGGCCGGGAGCTCGCCCTGCTCCTGGCCCTGGCGGCGATCGGTGCGGCCTGGGTCGGCCCTGCGCTCGGAGTCCGGGAGGAGCGCATCCCCGCCGGCGGCCGCGACGTGGTCCTCCTGCTCGACGCCTCCACCAGCATGCGGGCACGCGACGTCCCGCCGAGCCGCCTGGCGCGCGCCCGGGCGCTCGCGGCGGGGCTGCTCGAGGAGCTCGGCCCCGGGGACCGGGCGGCGCTCGCGGCCTTCGCGGAGGGGGCCGCGCTGCTCACTCCCCTCACGCCCGATCGGGAGGCGCTCGCCGAGCTCCTCCCGGGCATCGACACCGACCTGATCGCGCCCCAGGGATCGAATCTCGCCGAGGGCCTGCGGGTCGCGCTCACGGCCTTCGATTCCGGGAGCGCGCGCCCACGGGTCGTGGTGCTCCTCTCCGACGGAGAGGATCCGGAGCGGCGCGAGGCGCCCGGGGCCGCGCTCCGGCGGGCCGGGGTCCGCGTGGTCGCGGTGGGCGTCGGGGGGGACCGGCCGGTACCGATTCCGCGCGGCGCGGGCGGCGGCAGCTCGCTGCTCGACGACCGCGGACGCGTGGTGCACACCCGGCGGGACACGAAGGCCCTGCAAGCGCTCGTCGCGGAGACCGGGGGGCGGCTGCTTCTCACCGACCGGCTCGGAAGGATCCGCGCAGCGGAGCTCACCGCCGCGATGGGCGGCGGCGGTGGCTCGCTCGAGAGCGGTGGAAGCCGGCGCGTACCGGCGCGGCGGAGCACCGAGTTCGCTGCGCTCGCCTTCCTCGTCCTGCTCCTCGAGGCCGCGAGCCGCGGACGGCGCCCCGAGCCGGCCCCGGGAGCGGCCTGCCTCGCGGCCGCGGTGCTGGTGCTCACGGCCGCACCGGTGCGGGGAGGCCCGGGAGCGGCCCGCCCGGTGCCCGGTCCCCGGGCCCTGATCGAGGCCGGCCTGCAGCGGGCCCGGGAGGGCCACTTCGAAGCGGCACGCCGTGCCTTCGCCGCCGCGGCCGTGACCGCCACCGATCCAGCCCTGGCCGCGCTCGCCAGCTACGACCTCGGCGTGGTGGCGCTCGAAACCGGGGACCTCCCGCGAGCCCGCGATGCCTTCCTCGACGCCCTCGCCCTCGAGCCGGAAGACGTGAGCGCCCGCTTCAACCTGGAATGGGTGCTGGAAGCGCTCGCCCGCACCCCGCCGACGGGGCGTCGCCGCCCGGGTGAGGGGCCCGCGGAGCTTCCCGACGCCGCCTCCGACCCCGATGAGCCGGAGCCGAGCCCCCGGCACCCCGCCGAACCCGCGCCGCGGGAGGCGGGAGCGACCGGGCCGGCGGATCCGGGCACCCCCGCTGCCGGCAGCGAGCCTTCGCCGCCGCGGGAAGCCAGCCCGTCCGAAAACGCAGGCCCCCGGCCCGTGCCCCCCCTCGAGCCCGAGGAGATCGCGCGGGTGCTCCGGCAGGTGCGGGAGGACCCCCGATCCGGCCTGCGGGCACTCGCGGGCCCGGCCGGGGGCGGTTCGGGCC
>JALSIO010000011.1 GCA_026989995.1 Myxococcales bacterium | reverse complement strand
ATCCACCGCACGGAGATCCGCGAGGGGGTGGCCCGGATGCTGCCCCAGGAGCGCGTCGAGGTGCCTCCCGGCGGCAGGGTCTCCTTCGAGCCGGGAGGCCTCCACCTCATGTGGATGGGTCCCCGGAGCCTCGAGGCGGGCCGGGTGGTCCCGCTGCGGCTCCGCTTCGCCGACGGGTCGGTGCTCGACGTGGAGGTGCCCGTGACCGGGGGGGCCGCCTCACCGCACGCCGGCGCGGGCGCACACCACGCCGAATCCGCGCCCGGACATTCCGGGCATTCGGGACATGCCCAACCTTCGGAGCACACCGGCGACTGAGGCCGCCCCGGTGGGCTCCGGCCCCGGTGGGATCCCGCCCGGGTCCGAGGGGGCCGGGCGGGCCGCCGGGAACGCGCGCCGCGCCCGGGTTGGTTATTGGTCACACGGCCAAGTAGGATAGGGGTCGGGGCCCGTGCCGGGTGCGCGGGCCGTGAGGCTCCTCGCGGGGGGCGGGTGGTCCCGTTGCGCGGAGCCGGGGGCCCTGCGTGGATCTCGAATCCGTCCTCGACGTCGTTCTCGTACCCCGGCCCGGTGCGAGCCCGGCCCTCCGCGAGGTCGAGGCCTTCCTCGCGCGCTCCCTCGAGGAGGCCGGGGCGGAGGTCCATCTCCAGGCCTTCGCCTCCACGCCCCACGGCTTCGCGTTGACCTGGTCGGCGGCCCTTCTGCTGATGGCGGGCTACGTGGCTGCCGTGGCCGCGCGGCGCTTCGGGCTCGCCCTCGCCCTGGCGTTCCTCACGCCCGCGCTGCTGCTCGCGGAGTTCGAGCTGCAGCTTTCGCCGGTGAGCGGGCTGCTTCCGGCGGTGGAGCACAACGTGATCGGCGAGTTCCCCGCGGTGGAAGGGGCCCCGCGGCTCGTCTTCACGGCCCACATGGATACCACCACGCACTTGGGCGACCACCTCGACTGGGGGCGCTGGGGAGCCCTCCAGGGGCCGGCGACGGCGCTGGCGCTGGGGGTGGCGGCGGCAGGCCTGCTGCTGCGGCGGCGCGGGCGCGAGCCCTCCCGGCGGCTCTCGGTCCCGCTGGCACTCCTCGCCACCGTTCCCTTTGCCGCCTTCTTCGTCTTCCAGACCCTGGGCCCGGTCGTCCGGGAGCCGAGCCCGGGCGCGGTGGACAACGGAGGCGCGGTGGCCGCGCTCGTGCTCCTCGCCGACGCACTCTCCGGCCGGCGTGCCGACGCGCCGGTCGGCGTCGAGATCGCCTTCCTGGCCGCCGAGGAGGAGCGGACGCTCGGCTCGCGGGCCCACGCGGGAGCTCTGCTCGGCGGGCCGCCGGTCGCGGTGGTGAACCTCGAGTCCATCGGGGCCTCGCGGGATCTCGGCCTCGTCATGGAGGACGGTTTCGGCCTTCGCCGCTTCCGGAGTCCCGAGCCCTTCGTCTCCTTCGTGCGGCGTGCGGGTTCGCGGCTCGGCCTTCCACTGCCGGCGCGACCGCTCCCCTTCGGCACCCTCACCGACGGGCGCTCCTACCTCGCCCGGAGCATCCCCGCGGTGACCCTCCGCGCCTTCACCGGCGGAGCCTTCCCGCGGCAGCTCCACTCCGCCCGCGACAGCCGGGAGCGCCTCGATCCCGCGGCGATCCGACTCGCCGTCGACCTGCTCCGCGAGTTGGTGGCGCAGGCCGACGCCGATCCCCGGGCCTTCGCCGACCTGGCTCGCACCCCCCACGCACCGAAGCCGGAGGGCTGATCCATGCGCGCGCTCGTCTACGAATCGAGCCTTCCCCGGCTCGCGGCCACGCACCTCCTCTCGCGCCTGACGCCCCGGGCCTACGTCGGCCCGCTCGCGCCGATCCGCCTCGCCGAGGTTCCCGACCCGGCGCTGCCGGCACCGGACTGGGCTGTCGCGCGGACGGTGCTCTGCGGCCTGTGCGGAAGCGACTACAAGCAGGTCTTCCTGAACGGAAGCACCGACAACCCGATGACGGGGCTGATCTCCTTCCCGCAGATCCTCGGCCACGAGGTCGTGGCGGTGATCGACGAGCCCGGTCCGGCCGTGCGCCGGCGGAAGGTGGGCGAGCGGGTGGTCCTGAATCCCTGGCTCTCCTGCGAGCCCCGCGGCCTTCCCCCCTGCCGGTGGTGCCGGCGCGGGGACCTCGCGCAGTGCCTGAACTTCACGCACGGCGTGGCACTCCCGGGCATCCACAGCGGAAACAGCGCGACGGCCACGGGCGGCTTCGCGGAGCGGGTTCCGGCCCACGAGTCCCAGTGGATCGCGATCCCGGACGGGATCTCCGACGAGGCGGCGGTGCTCGCCGATCCCTTCTCGGTGTCGCTCCACGCCATCCTCCGCAATCCCCCCGCGCCGGGGGAGACGGCCCTCGTCTACGGCGCGGGCACCCTCGGCCTGTGCGCGGTGCAGATCCTGCGGGCGCTGCACCCGGAGGTGGAGATCGTCGTGGTCGCCCGCTACCCGCACCAGGCGCGGCTCGCGGAGAAGCTCGGAGCCCACCGCCTGCTCCGGCACCGTCCGACACGGGCCCTCCTCGAGACCCTCGCGGAGATGACCGGAAGCGAGGTGGCCAGGCCGTGGCGGGGGCTTCCCATGCTCCTCGATGGCGTCGACGTCGTCTACGACACCGTCTCCTCGGCGGAGACCCTCGAAGTGGGGCTCCGCGCACTGCGCTACCGCGGGCGGCTCGTGGTGATCGGCGTCGAGCCGCCGCGGCGCTTCGAGTGGACTCCCCTCTACTTCAAGGAGATCTCCATCGTCGGATCCAATGGATTCGGCATCGAGGAGATCGGCGGCCGGCGCCAGCACGCCATGGAGTGGTACTTCGAGCTCCTGCAGGAGGGACGGGTGGACCTCACGCCGATCGTGACCCACCGCTTCGCCCTGGGCGCGTACCGGCAGGCCTTTCTCGCCTGCTACGACCAGGGCCGCGCGCAGGCCGTGAAGGTGCTCTTCGACGACTTCGGGCCCGGGCCGGGTGCCGTGCCGGGATCGCCGGCCCCGGCGGTCTAGGTCGACGAGGCGGAGGACTCGGCCGCCTCGCGCCGACGGAGCGCCTCGAGGGTGGTGCGCCGGAGCTGCCGCCGCATGAAGCCGGGGAAGAGCGCCTGCACCCGGTAGGCGAGGGCGATGAAGCGCGGGTAGGTGAGCTCCCGCCGGCCCCGGCGGAGCGCCCGGATCACCTCGTCGACCAGCTTCTCGGGCTCCACCATCTGTCGGAGCGAGACCGGCGGCATCCGGGACAGGGCCTCCTCGTCGAAGAATGGCGTGCGGATCACGCCCGGGAACACGGTCAGCACGTGAATCCCCGCGTCCTCCACTTCGAGGGAGAGCGCCGAAGCGAGTCCGGTCACCGCGAACTTCGTGGCGGCGTAGGCGGCCTCGTCGGGGGAGGCGATGCGCCCGGCCACCGAGGAGACGAAGACGATCCACCCCCGCCGGCGCTCGAGCATGCCCGGCAGGAGCGCGTGGGTGAAGTAGACGGTGCCGAGGTAGTTCACCCGGGTCATCCGCTCGATGTCGTCGACCTCGTGGCGGACGAAGGGGCGGTGGCGCCCGAAGCCGGCGTTGTTCACCAGCAGGTCGACGGACCCGAGCCGACGGCTCGCCTCGGCGCAGGCCGCCTCGGCTGCAGCCCGGTCGGCCACGTCGCAGGGGAGCACCACGGCCTCGCCGCCCCCACTGCGGATCTCCCCGGCGAGGCGCTCGAGCTCGTCCGCGCGGCGGGCGACGAGCGCGAGGCGGGCCCCGGAGGAGGCGAGCCGGAGCGCGAGGCATCGCCCGATGCCGCTCGACGCCCCCGTGACGAGCGCCGTAAGCCCCCGAAAGTCGCGGATGCCGGCCATGGAACCTCCCCCGTGTCTCCGCAGGCCTCGCCGCGGCGCCCGCGCGCCCGGCCGGGGCCCGCGGCCGCGCCCATGGGGCCCGGCGGCCGGCCGACAGGGTGGGCGGCCCGCCGGGGCCGGTCAAGACGGCCCGGCCCGTCCGAGGGGGGGCGCAGGCCCGGCCGGGCTCCATCCGTGGGTGTCGGTGTTCCGTCCCACCTCTGTCGGGCCGGAGCCCGGCCGTGATCCCGCCCGCGCAGAAGGCCGCCGTCGCCCGGGACGGCCGCGCTCCCGCCGGACGGGTGCCGCGTCCGGGCACGGGGTTGCCCGGGCTCCGTCAGGCGTTTGTCGGGGTTGTGTCGGGAGGGGATCCGGTCTGCATCGGTGTTTCGCCCCCCGGCTGTCGGGGCGTGGCGCCGGCGCTCCGCGTGGCGGCAGTGTGGTCGCCTTCGCATCCGGGCTAGCCTCCGCGCGCCGGGTCCGAGCGGGCGGGGTCAGGGCGAGCCCGCCGGCGGGGCCGCGGTCGGGGGAGGGAGCATGCCGGCATCCACGGCGCGGGATCTCGAGCCGGTCCGCAAGCGGCTCGCGGAGTGGCTGCCCCGGCGCCTGCCCGGGGCCCGCGCCCTCCGCGTGGGGCCCCTCGAGGCACCCGCCAACACGGGCTTCTCCAACGACACCCTGCTCTTCGAGGTCCGCTTCGAGCGGGGAGGGCAGGAGGTGTCCCAGGGCCTCGTGGCGCGCCTCGAGCCCGGCGGGCCGCCCGTCTTTCCCGAGTACGACCTCGCCTTCCAGTGCCGGATCCTGGAGATCCTGGGCTCCCGGACGGAGATCCCGGTTCCCGCCCTGGTCGGTCTCGAAGAGGATCCGGATTGGCTCGGCGCACCGTTCTACGTGATGGAGCGCGTGGAGGGCCGGATCCCGACGGACAACCCGCCCTACCACGCCGGCGGCTGGATGCACGACGCCGCGCCCGCGGAGCGCGAGGCGATCTGGTGGGCGGGATTCGACACCCTGGCGGCGATCCACCGCCTCGACTGGCGTGCCCTCGGCCTCGACTTCGTGGACACGAAGGCCGAGGGGCGGACGCCCCTCGAGCGGCAGCTCCGCTACTACGAGCACTACCTCGCCTGGGCCACGCGCTCGAGGCGCAACCGCCTCGCGGAGGAGGGGCTCGCCTGGCTCCGCGAGCACCGGCCGGCCGAGGAGGAGCCGGTGGGCTTCTGCTGGGGCGACGCGCGCATCGGAAACATGATCTTCCGGGACGGCCGCTGCGTGGCCGTCCTGGACTGGGAGATGGCCACCCTCGGCAACCCCGAGCAGGACCTCGCGTGGGCCCTTTTTCTGGACCGGCACCACAGTGAGGGCGTCGGGGCGGCGCGGCTCGCCGGATTTCCGGAGCGGGATGCCACCGTCGCCCGCTACGAGGCCCGCACCGGGTCGTCCGTGCGGCACCTGCACTACTACGAGGTCTTCGCCGCCTTCCGCTTCAGCGTGATCATGATGCGGGTCGCCCAGGGCATGAAGGAACTCGGCGTCCTCCCTGCGGACTCGGACTTCGAGGTCGACAACACCGTCACGCGCCTGCTCGCGAAACTCCTCGAGTCGTCCTAGCGGGCGCGTCCGGCTCCCGCGGGCGGTGCCGTGCCGCGGGCGGGCTCGAGGCGGGCGAGCAGGGCCCGGTGGTCGGAGTGTCCGCCCCCGGGTGCCTCGGTCCGCGCGATCTCCACACAGCGCCAGTCCGGGGCTCCCGGGCGGAGCAGCAGGTAGTCGAGGCGTCGCCGGATCGCCGGGCGCCCCAGCGGGCCCCGCCACTCGAAGGTGGTGGCGTCGCCCTCGGGGTGGGCGAGCCGGTAGAGGTCCCGCCAGCGGCCGAGCAGCGACCGGATCTCCGGCCGCGTTTCGTGCGCGTTCAGGTCGGCGCCCACGAGCGCCGTCTCGCTGCCCGCCACCTCGTCCACGAAGGTCTCGAGGGCGCGGAGCTGTCGGGTGTTGCGCCGGTGGCGGAGGGCGAGATGGGCGGTCACGACCACCAGGGGCGCGCCCTCGACCTCGACGCGGGCGGCGAGGGCGAGCCTCCGGAGCAGTCGCCCACGGCGGGGACCCAGCGCCACCGCCCGCGGCGCGCGGAGGGGAAGGCGGCTCAGGATCGCGACGCCCTCCTCGAAGCCGGCGAGGGTGCGGTGGCCGTGGGCGCGGGCATAGACGCAGTCCATGCCGAGCCGCTCCGAGAGGTGCTCGTCGGCGTGGACGGCGGAGGAGCGCATCACCTCCTGGAGCAGGACGAGGTCCACCGACGCGTGGAGGACGAGCTCTGCGAAGGCCTCGAGCCGTTCGGCGAGCCGCCGGCCGCGGGGCCAGTCGTGCCACAGGTTGGCGCAGAGCACCGTCATTGCCCGTGACGGTCGCGGGCGCCGGGCCCGGGCCCGACCGCTTCGGGCGGCGGTGAGGGCGACCGGGACGAAGGCGCGCCCGGGGCAGGATCCCGCGCCGCTCAAGGCCCCTCGCGCCGTCCGAACGCCGCACGCATGCCGGCGAGGAACTCGGGAACCACCTCCTGCGGAAAGCGCGGCCAGGTCGCCACGATGACACCGACGATCCACCCGACCAGCAGCCCACCGGCGGCGGGATCGCGGACGAGCGCGACCCCGATGAAGGTCGCGTACACCGGGCCCTGCACGAGCATGCCGATGGCGCGGTGGAGACCGCGGCGGAGGGCGTGGACCAGGAAGAGGGCCGCGTAGAGGATGCCCAGCCACACCGGGACGGGACCGTGGCCGCACAGCCAGACGAGCAGCCCCCCCGAGACCGCCACGTCCACGGCGAGGTCCTGGCGTCCGATCCAGGTGCTGTGGGGGCGCGCGCTCGCGCGGGCGAGCGGCCCGTCGAAGAAGTCGCTGGTCCAGCTGTAGAGCAGCAGGCCCGCGGCCGGGCGGAGGGATTCGCTCCCACCGTCGAGGCCGAGGCCGGCGAGGGCGAGCGCGGCGGCCGCCCGGGAGAGGGTCAGGGCATCGGCGAGGGTGCGCGGATCGGGCACCGGCGGCGTTCCTCCGCGGGATCGGGCGCGCGGGGGAGGATAGGCGGGTGGGACCGGCGCGCGCCCGCCGGGGGGGCCGGCCCGGCGCGCTCCGGGCGGCCGGGTGCGGGCGCCTTGCGCGTGGCGGGCCCGGGTA
>JALSIO010000010.1 GCA_026989995.1 Myxococcales bacterium | reverse complement strand
CCGTGCTCCGCGGCGTCGTCACCGATGTCGACGAGGACGAGCGGACGGTGGAGATCGACCTCACCGTGGCCGACGAGGCGGGCGAGACCCGCGTGGTGGGCACGGCGATCGTCGAGCTCTGAGGATTCCGCCGCCCCGGCGGGTCTCCCCACCATCAGAGGGGAGTCACCTCCACGGGGATTCCGTTCAGGACGGCGTTGCCCGAGAGGGCATCGACCCGGGTTTCGTCGGCGAGCAGGTTCGAGTTGGCGCCCGGGCACCGGGAGGCGACCCGGAGGCGGGTTCCGGGCGCGCCATGGCCGAAGCCGTGCGGGAGGGAGACCACGCCCGGCCGGACCTCCGTGGAGATGCGTACCGGGACCTCCACCTCCCCCACCCGGGAGCGGACCCGCGCGGGCTTGCCGCTCTCGAGGCCGAGCGCCCGGGCGTCGTCCGGGTGCACCAGCAGGGTGCAGCGGTCCCGGCCCTTGGCCAGTGCCGGTACGTTGTGCATCCACGAGTTGTTGGTCCGCACCTGCCTGCGGCCCACCAGGACGAGGCGGGGCGGTCGGGCGAGCTCGGCGAGCCGCGCCTCGAGCCTCGGAACGTCGCCCGCGATGGGCTCCGGCGCGAGCTCGATGGCTCCACTCGCCGTGGCGAGGATGCGTGGCAGGCGCGGCTCGAGGGGGCCGAGGTCGATGCCGCTCGGGTGCTCCCGCAGCCTCGCCAGCGAGAGGCCCTCCCGCGAGTCGTCGAATCCGTCGCCCCACGGGCCGGCCCGAAGCATGAGGTCGATCATGCGCTCCGGGCCCGGCCGGTCGCCGAGCGCGGCCCGGGCGGCTTCCGGGGTCACCCCCTCGGCCGGGGTGCCGGCCCGCCCCACCGCGGAGGCGATGAGCCCCGAGAGGAGCAGCTCGTCGAGGGAGTCGGCATCCGTTCCCCCGAGGCGCGCCGCGAGCTCGAGGAGGATGCGCCACTGGGGCAGGCTTCCCGCCGGCCGCTCGAAGACCGGTGGCGACTCCCGCGCCACCTGTCGCACCGAGACCCCGTGGAAGATCAGGTCGTAGTTCCACCGCTCGAGGGGTGAGTCCGGCGGCAGGATCAGGTCGGCGAAGCGGGTGGTCTCGTTCAGGTAGAGGTCCACCGAGACCATGAAGTCGAGCCCTTCGAGCGCGCGGGCGAGGCGGGCGCCGTTGGGCGTGGAGAGCACCGGATTGCCGGCGATGGTCACGAGAGCGCGCACCCGCTCCTCGCCGGCGGCGTCGATCTCCTCGGCGAGGCAGGCCACGGGCAGCTCGCCGGCGAACTCCGGGAGGCCGCGCACCCGCGAGCGCCACCGGCCGAGGGGGACCCGGCCACGCCGCCGGGGGGTGTCGTCTGCCGGCGAGGTGGCGGCCCGGGGGAAGAGCGCACCGCCCTCGCGGTCGAGGTTTCCGGTGAGCACGTTCAGCACGTCCACCAGCCAGCTCGCGAGGGTCCCGAACTCCTGTGTGCAGGTGCCGATGCGCCCGTAGCAGCAGGCCCGGTCGGCGCCGGCGAAGTCCCGCGCGAGCACCCGGATCTCGTCGGCGGCGATCCCGGTGGGCCCCGCCACCGCCTCTGGCGTGAAGGGCCGGGACAGGAGCTCCACGCGCTCGAGGCCCCGGGTGAACGCCGCCAGGCGTCCCGGGCGGACCCGCCCCTCGTCGAAGAGCACCCGGACGAGCGCGAAGAGCAGGAGCGCGTCGGTGCCCGGCCGGATGGGAAGGTGCCGGTTCGCGACCCGTGCGGTCTCGCTCCGGCGGGGATCGACGACGACCAGCCGCCCACCCCGCTCCCGGAGCCGCCGGAGGCGCCCGCGCATGTCCGGCGCCGTCATCAGGCTGCCGTTGCTCACCAGGGGATTGGCGCCGAGCACGAGCAGGAAGTCCGTCCGGTCGACGTCCGGAATGGGAAAGAGTCCGGGGCTGCCGAAGAGGAGGCAGCAGGAGACCATCTTCGGAAGCTGGTCCACGCTGGTGGCCGAGAATCGCCAGCGCGTTCCGAGGGCGCGCTGGAAGGGGGGGCCGTAGAGGATGGAGCCCACGTCGTGGGCGTTGGGGTTTCCGAGGTAGGTGGCGACGGCGTCGGCACCATGGCGATCGCGGATCCGGCGGAGGCCCTCGGCAGCGAGGTCGAGGGCCTCGTCCCAGCCGATCTCGACGCGCTCGTCGCCCCGCCGGAGGAGGGGCCGTCGCAGCCGGTCCGGATCCTCGTGGAGCCCGATCAGGCCGTGGGCCTTGGGGCAGAGGTAGCCGCGGCTCAGCGGATCGTCGGGATCGCCCGTGATCCGTCGGATCCGCCCCGCCGCCCGGTCCACCTCGACGCGAATGCCGCAGTGCGCCTCGCAGAGCGGGCAGGTTCGGAGCACCCGGTCGGGCGGGGGGGGAGAAGTACTCGCCATGGCCACCTCCTGGATCAGCGGTCCGACACGGGCCGACCAGCCGATCCTACCAGAGGGGAGCGTTCCGGAGGGGGCCGTCCGACGGCGCGTGCCGGACATCCGGGTTCGGGCAAGTCGGAGACCGGCGTAGGGTGTTTGCCTCAGTCACCGGTCTCAGCTTCCGACCCGATCCAGCCGATTCCCTCGGGGTATGCACCCCGCTGCGCTGCAGGCCGCCTTCGGAGTGGCGGTCGCCGGAACCCTCGCGGCCGTCGTGGTCCTTCGTCGGGATCCCACGCCCCTCACTCGCTCCTTCCTGGCGCTGGTGGTGGCGCTCGCGTGGTGGTGCGGGGCGGCGGTCTGGCGTTTTTCGGCGGACGACCCGGAGGAGCTCATGGCGGCCTTCCGCATGCTCTTCCTCGGCGTCTACGCCGTCCCACCCCTGTGGGTGCTCTTCTCCGCGCGGTTGGTCCGCGTGCGGCTGGTGGAGGAGCGGCCTGCCGCGGTGGCCGCGGCGCTCGCCCTGCCCTCGGTGGCGGCGTGGCTCGCCTTCCTGACCAACGACGTCCACCACCTGTTCGCGCACGAGATCAGCATGGCGCGCTTCGCGTACGGCCCGCTCTTCTGGGTCTTCGTCGCCACCTCGTACGCGGAGATCGCGCTCGGGATCGGGCTGTGCCTGGTCCACGCCCGGAAGATGGCCGAGCGCGAGCAGTGGGTGCGGGCGGGCCTGCTCACGATGGGCGCGCTCTTTCCCCTCGGCGCCAACGCGGTCTACCTCTTCGATCTCGTGCCCCTCCACTACGACCCCACGGCCCCCGCCCTCTCCGTCTCGGCGCTGCTCCTCTTCGCCGCCGTCTTCGGCTTCGGCCTGTTCGAGAGCGTGCCGCTCGCCCGGCGGGACGTGATCGAGAATCTCCGGGAGGCGGTGTTGATCGGCGACGACCGGGGCATCGTGCGCGACGCCAACCCCGCGGCGGTGGCGCTTTTCGGAGGCGATCGACGGGCGGTGGTCGGGCGCGGGCTGCCCGACCTGCTCGCGGAGCTCGGCGGCGAGGCGGGGCCCCGGCTCGTCGCGGCCTGGCGAGCGGCTGCGGCCGGCGAGGAACCGGTCCGTTCGAGCGCCGAGTCCCCGGGGCGCGGCTACGTCGAGCTCACCTTCGGTGCGGTCCGCGTCGGTGCCGGGCACAGGCTCGGCACCTTCGCGGTCATCCGGGATCGCACGGAGGAGCGCCGCCTCGAGCTGCGCCGAGCGCAGGGGCAGAAACTCGAGACCCTGGGCCTCCTCGCCGCCGGCCTCGCCCACGAGGTCGCCACCCCGGTGAGCTACGTGGTGGCCAACCTCTCGGAGGTGCGCCGGGTGGCCGCGGCCCTCTCCGAGCGGAAGCCCGCCGAGGAGGAGGATCTCGCGGAGCTCCCGGATCTCGTCGCGGATGCCCTCGAGGGCGTCGAGCGGATCCGCGCCATCGTGGAGGATCTCCGGCGCTTCTCCCGGCTGCCCGCCGGCGACCTCGAGCGGCTCGATCCCAACGACGTGGTGCGGGCCTCCCTGCGCCTCGCGCGCCTCCAGTCCCGCAGCAGTCCCACGGTGGAGGCCCGGCTCGAGGAGGGCCTTCCCCCGATCCGCGGGTCCGCGGAGCGGCTCTCCCAGGTGGTGCTGAACCTGCTCGTGAATGCGGCGCAGGCGGTGGGAGAGCGCCCGGACGGGCGCGTCCGGGTGGAGACCCGAGGCGCCGGTGGCGAGGTGGAGATTCGCGTCACCGACAACGGGCCGGGGATCCCGGCCGAGGTGCGCGAGCGGATCTTCGATCCCTTCTTCACGACCAAGGGGCCGGAGGAGGGCACGGGCCTCGGCCTCGCCATCGCGGTGGAGACGGTGACCGAGCACGGGGGGCGGCTCGAAGTGGAGACCCCGCCCGGCGGCGGCGCGAGCTTCTCGATCCGCCTTCCGGCGGCCCCCCCGCAGGCGGAGGGCGAGGCCGGGAGGGCCTGACCCTCGCCGCTCGCCGGTCCACCTCCTACCTTCCGCCCGGGCCGGCCCGCCGGCGGGCGGGCCCGGGCCGGGGGGCTTCTTGGGACACGAGTTCGTCTACACGATTCGGGACCTCCGCAAGGTGGTCCACGGCGACAAGGTGGTCCTCGACGGGATCACCCTCGCCTTCCTACCCGGGGCCAAGATCGGCGTTCTCGGCTCCAACGGTGCCGGGAAGAGCACGCTGCTGCGCATCATGGCCGGGGTGGACACGGACTACCTCGGAGAGGCGCGCCCGGCTCGGGGGCTCCGGATCGGCTACCTGCCCCAGGAGCCCGAACTCGACCCGGAGAAGGATGTCCAGGGCAACGTCGAGGAGGGCGTGCGGGAGCTCCGGGAGCTCCTGCGCCGTTTCGAGGAGGTGAGCGCGCGCTTCGCGGATCCGATGGACGAAGAGGAGATGAACGCGCTGCTCGAGGAGCAGGCCCGCCTGCAGGACCGGATTGACGCCGCCGGCGCCTGGGAGCTCGACCGAACCCTCGAGATCGCCATGGACGCGCTCCGCCTTCCCCCGCCCGACGCCCCTGTGCAGAGCCTCTCGGGGGGCGAGCGCCGCCGGGTGGCGCTCTGCCGCCTGCTCCTCGAGAGGCCGGAGCTGCTGCTCCTCGACGAGCCCACCAACCATCTCGACGCGGAGTCGGTGGCCTGGCTCGAGCGCTATCTCGCGGAGTATCCCGGGACCGTCGTGGCGGTGACCCACGACCGCTACTTCCTCGACAACGTGGCGGGGTGGATTCTCGAGCTCGACCGCGGGCGGGGCATTCCCTACCAGGGCAACTACTCGGGCTGGCTCGAGCAGAAGCGGAAGCGCCTCGAGGTGGAGGAGAAGCACCGGAGCGCCCGGGCGCGCACCCTCGAACGGGAGCTCGAGTGGATCCGGATGTCTCCCCGGGCGCGCCAGGCCAAGAGCAAGGCGCGCATCCAGGCCTTCGAGAAGCTCGCCAGTGAGCAGGGGGAGCGGCTTCCCGAGACGGTGGAGATCGCGATTCCGCCCGGGCCCCGGCTCGGCGAGCTCGTGGTGGAGGCCGAGCACCTGCGCAAGGGCTACGGCGACCGCCTGCTCATCGACGACCTCTCCTTTCGGCTTCCCCCGGGTGGCATCGTCGGTGTGATCGGGGGAAATGGAGCGGGGAAGACCACGCTCTTCCGCATGATCGTGGGCGAGGAGAAGCCCGACGGGGGCACCCTGCGAATCGGGGAGACCGTCCGGATCGCCTACGTGGACCAGAGCCGGGCGGCCCTCGACGGCGAGCGAAGTGTCTTCGAGGTGATCACCGAGGGCCAGGATCCCATCCGGGTCGGGCGCCGGGAGATCGCCGCCCGGGCCTGGGTGGCGGCCTTCGGCTTCCGGGGCGCCGACCAGCAGAAGCCGGTGGGGGTTCTCTCCGGGGGGGAGCGCAACCGCGTCCACCTCGCCCGCGTGCTGCGGAGCGGCGGCAACCTCCTGCTGCTCGACGAACCCACGAACGACCTCGACGTCGACACGCTGCGGGCCCTCGAGGAGGGGCTGCTCGCCTTCCCGGGTTGCGCCGTGGTGATCTCCCACGACCGCTGGTTCCTCGACCGCATCGCCACCCACATCCTCGCCTTCGAGGGCGACAGCCACGTGGAGTGGTTCGAGGGGAACTACCAGGACTACGAGCGGGACCGCCGCCGCCGGCTGGGAGCCGACGCCGACCGCCCCCACCGGCTCCGCTACAAGCGTCTCACCGGCTGAGGCCGCCGTCCCTCAGCGCCCTCGTGCGCCTCGGCCGCCCCGGCACCAGACCCGGTAGGGCTTCACCGGCTCCAGGAACTCGACGTCCCGGGCCCGGTAGCGAAGCCGGCGAAGGCCGCGGGCGAAGGCATCGGCCCGGGCGTCGAGGTAGGGGAGGTACACCTCGGACACCTCGCGGCGCAGCGGGGCGGGGTCTTCGGGGATCCCAGTGGGAAGCGGCGCGCCCGGGCCATTCGGGCCCGGGCGCCTCCACCAGGGGTTCGGCCAGGCAGGCGCCGAGGAGCGCGGCGTTTTCCGGGAAGGACCACCGGCGTGCATCGCCGGCCACCAGGGCCATTCGTCTGCGTAGTCCTCGAGCAGCCGGCTCGCGAAGAGGGTCGCCGGATCGTCGGGGAGGATCTGCGGGCCCGGAAGATGGCCTCGATCTTTCCCGCGGAGCAGGAGAGGTCGGAGCCGTGGACCACGGGGGGCCGACTCCAGATGGGGCGCCCATCCCGGCCCCCGGGGCTGTGCGTGCATGCGCCGACTCCCTTCCCCGCTTTCGGGGCTGGGGTCAGGCTGGGACCGACTCCACCGCGAACACCTCCTGCACCTCCGACCGGCAGCCGCGTGCGAGCTCGATCCGGAGCGCGCCCGAAGGATCCCGCCGGACGGTCGGCGGAGGGCCTTCTGCGAGGCGCCGCACCCGCGGCGGATCGCCGAGGGGCACGTCCGCGAGGGTGAGGGCGCCTCCCTCGGGCATGTCCCGGGCCACGACGTAGAGCGTACCGACGTCTCCGGCGGGCCGGTGGGTGAAGCGCAGGGCCACGCCCTCGCGGCTGAGCGCCTCCGCCCGACGCCAGGGGCGGGTCCCGTAGATCG
>JALSIO010000009.1 GCA_026989995.1 Myxococcales bacterium | reverse complement strand
GGCGTTCAGGCTGTCGAAGAAGCGTTGCGTGGCGGAAAGCGAACCCGGCGAGAGGGATCCCGAGCCGGTGCGGACCCGCGAGTCGAGGTCGCGGGTGGAGACGGGGTCGCTCGAGACCGGGCCGCCCGAGCTCGACTGCGCCGCGAGGCGGGCCCCGGGCCGGAAGAGATCGCCGCCCACGGTGAACTCGCCGAAGGGGATCACGAGCTCGTCGAGATCTCCCAACAGGGCCTCGAGCTCCCGGCCGGCGTCGATCGCCGAGCCCACCAGATCCACCAACCCCCGCAGGGTGTCGAGGAAGGGCGTGAGGCCGCGCAGCTGCCGCAGATCGATGTCCAGGGACACCCCGGGGACCGAAAAGCCCACGCGACTCCCGTCGAGCCAGTCCTCGAGGACCGCCGGCAGGTCGAGGAAGGAGATGTCCTCGCCCACCACGTCCGAAAGCGCGGGGATGCGCGCGTCGAGCGCCTGGAAGACCTCGGCCACCGGACCGAGAAGGCCGTCCACCTGGCCGAGCACCGGCTCCACCAGATCCCGGAAGAAGCGCCCGAGATCGAGGCCCACGTCGAGGAAGCGGAGGAGCGGCGCGGCGGTGGGCTCCGCGGGATCCCCGGGGCCGCCCCCGAAGACCCGCTCGAAGCTCCAGTCGAGGTGGAGGTCGGCCACCAAGCTCGGGAAGAAGCTGGCCGCGGCGCCGGCGTCCACGCCGAGGGAGAGGCCGAGATTCAGGTCCACCACCACCGCGGCCCCGGTGCGCAGGAACCGGCCCGAAAGCTCGCCCCCGGTGACCGCGAGCCGCCCGTCGTCGGCGCGGAGCGCCGGGTCGAGGAGGTCTACCGTGAAGCGGGCCGAGACATGGGTGAGCTCGCCCTCGTGCTCGATGTCCCGTGCCGTGGCATCGAGGAAGAAGAGGGTGCCCTTCGCCAGGAAGTCCGGAAGGGTGATCCGGGCCTCGAGCTCGATCTCGTCCGGCGCGGCGGTGGCGAGGTAGAGGCCCTCCTCCTCGGTGACGCCGAAGCCGAGCTCGAAGTCCCAACCGAGCTCGAAGCGGATCTCGCCCTCTTCGACGCCAAGCGCGAGCGGCACGGCCGGGAGCCCCAGGTCGAAGGCCAGGTCGAGGGACTCCTCCACGATCGCCTGGAAGAGGTGGAGGTCGATCTGGATGGCCCGGGTGCCGGCCGGGACCGCGCCGCCGATGCCGTCGGGCGCGTCGAGCACCTCGTAGAAGCCGCCGCCCACCGGATCGCCCAGGAAGCGGATGGCGATCCCCTCGGCGGCGCTCGCGGCGAAGTTGGGAAGGGCGCCGGGCTCGAAGGGCCCGGACGCGCCGGAGAAGGGATCGTCGACGTCGAGGAGAAGGCCGGTGTCGGCGAAGGTCGGGAGGTCCGCCAGGGTGCCCCCCGGACCGAAGAGGCCGAAGAGCGCCTCCTGGAGCGCAACCAGCGGGCTTCCGGCCTCCTCGAGCGCGCCGCGCAGCGAGCCCAGGAACTCCGCCCGGAACTCCCCGATGAAGTCGGCCCCCTCGGCGAGGGCGTCTCCCACGATGGGAAGGCCGAGCTGCAGCAGATCGGCGCCGAGGCCGGACTCGATTGCGCCGAGGAGCGCATCCACGCCGTCCACGAGGACGGTGGGATCGCTCAGCACCTCGAGGAGCCCGAGCCCTTCGAAGAGGCTCGTGGGATCCGGGAAGACGAGGGCCACGGCGTCCTGCTCGCCCCGGCGGAGCGCGTCGAGGTCCACCGTGGCGGAGAGCGGCCCGATGGGGAGCGGGATCTCGGCCCGGGCGACCGCGGTCGTCGCGAAGTCCACCACGGCGCCGAGGTCGAAGCCCGGTGCCGTGAGCTCCGAGAGACGGATTCCCCCGTCCGGGTCCGGCGCGAGGCCGAACCGGAAGGAGAAGGGCGCCTCGGTGCCGGGCTCGCCGTCCGTGTCGAGAATGACCGAGGCGCCCGTCACCTGGGTCGAGAGGGGCCCGAGTGACGCGCGGAAGCCGAGGTCCCGCCCCTCGATGCGACCCTCGAGGTGAAGGGCGGTGGAGTCGAGGATCACGGGATCGCCCGGGTCCTCGGGATCGATGGCGAGGTCGAGATCGAGGGTCGGCCGGGCCTCCACGGCGAGCGCCGCCGCACCGCCAAGGTCGGCGATGCCCGAGAGGGTCTCGGCGAAGCCCATGAGCGTCGCATCGCCGGTAAGCCCCGCGAGGGTCTCGAGGTCGAGGAGGAGCGCCGCCTGCTCCGAGAGGGCGGCCGGCTCGAGGTGCAGCCGGAGGGCGAGGGCCTCCACCTCGGTCCCGCCCGCGGTGAAGAGCGGCTCGAGCCCGACGCCCACCCCCTCCACGCCGACCTCCCGGAGTAGGTCCTCGAGGGCGGTGGCCACGCTCCCGAGCGACCCCGCCGGATCCTCCTCTCCGCGCTCCACGACGTCCGCGAGGTCGTCGGCGAAGGCGGCGAGGTCGGCGAGGGAGAGGTCCACCGCCGGAAGCTTCTGGGTGAGGAAGGGGAAGGCCTCGAGCTCGGTGGCGAACTCCACGCCGGCCGAGATCGCGCGCAGGATGTCCGCGAAGGAGAGGTCCCCGATGCCCTCGAGGAGGTCTGCCGGCGTGAGCGATCCCTCGAGCCGCAGGTCGGAGGCGGTGAAGTCGAGCTCACCATCCGGGCCGTCGGGATCCACGAGGTCGATCCGGATGGCGGCGTCGCCGGGGATCGCGGCACCGAGATCGAGGCCCACGGCCTCGAGGTCTCGGGCCTCGAGGCCCGCGCGGCCGGTGAGGTGCAGGTCGAAGGGGTCGGGCGCTGCACCCGGATCGCCCGCGAGGCGGGCCCTCGACAGCGCGCGGCGGAGCTCGAGGAGGTCGGAGAAGGTGATCCGCCCCGGGTCGTCCGGGTCGAGGGGATTCGACAGGCCGGCGCGGAGGGTGGCCGCGGCGAGGGCACCCTCGGAGCTGGCGGTGCCGGTGAGCGCGCCCCGGAGCTCGACGAAGCCGAGGGCCGCGCGGAGGGCCGCGCCGTCGGAGCCGAGGGCGAACCGACCCTCCACCGAGAGGTCCTCGAGGTAGCCCTCGAAGCCCGGCGCGCGGTCGCGGAGGCCGTCCCGGAGGCCGAGCGCATCGGCCACCACCGCGGCGTCGGCGGCCGCCACGCGCACCTCGAGGCGCTCGGCCGGCTCCGAGGTCCGGATGGCGAGCTGGCGGCCTGCCCCCGTCGGCTCGAAGGCGACCCGGCCCTCGAGGGCCGTACCCGCGAGCGCCCCGGTGAGGTCCCGGGCGAGCTCCGCGAGCGAATCGTTGGAATCGGTCTCGTCGGGATCGAGGGCGAGAAGAACGAAGTCGCCGTCTCCCACCCGAAGCTCGAAGCGCACCGGATCCGCGAGCCGGCCCGAGGCGGCGACGGCCTCCGACACCACCGTGAGAAGCTCCCGGGGGCCGGGGTCCGGAGCGAGGTCGAAGCCGAGGGTGAAGGCGATCCCGGCGTCGGCCGCGACGGTGAGCTCCCCCTCGCTGGTGATCGCGCCGAGGGGGCCGAGGTCGAGCTCGGCATCGAGGGGGAGCGCGAGCTCCGGAAAGTCGGCGTCGAAGTCGATCTCGAAGCGGAGCTGGTGGAGCTCCGGGTCGTATCCGGCCACCAGGGTCCCGGGGTCGAGGCCGAGGGCCGTCTCGAGCCGGGCGGCGAATTCGTCCACGGTGGAGAAGGCCAGCGCCTCGCCCCCGGAGCCGTCGTCGCGAACGAGCGCGGCCTCGAGCTCCCGCGCGAAGAGCAGGCCGAAGTCGAAGGCGTCGCCGAGGGTGGCGCCGGTGAACGGGATGGGGACCGAGAAGGCCTCGGCGCCGCGGTACTGGTCGAGGAAGTCCCCGGCGCTCACGACCATCCGGAGCAGATCCGCGGGCCCGAGGCTCGAGAAGTCGGTGAGGCTTCCGAGATCGGCGTCGATCACGACCGGATCCCGGAAGAAGTCCGCAGCGGAAAGCGCCACCGACGGAAGCGCGCCCGCCGCGCGGAGCGGCGTGCCGAGGGCCGACGCGTCGACGCGGAAGAGGGCGTCGAGGGTGGAGCTTCCCGCCGGTGGGCCCACGACGAGATCGAAGAGATCGTCGGGCGCCGCGCGCCCGAGGTCGACGCGCCCGGCCGCGTCGGTGGGCGCGCCCGGGGCGATTCCCACGCGCGCCTCCGCCGCGAGCTCGAGGCGCTCGGCCGTGGCGCGCCCCGCCACCGGCCCCACCGCGACACCCAGCTCGCTGCCGGTTCCCGACAGCCGGGCCGACACGTCGAAGCGGTCGAGGGCCAGGAAGGGAGCCGGGGCGGCGAGCCCGCCCGCGAAGCCCAGCCCGAGGGTGGCCTCGAGCCCGAGATCGACGAGAAGGTCGAAGAGGACGTTCCCCTCGAACCGGATCCCGAGCTCCTCCCAGGCCTCGCCGAGGGCACCGAAGAGGAGCTCGCTCCCGAGGTTCATGCGCCCGCCGGCAGCGAGATCGAGGGCGATCTCCCGGGCGTCGAGATCGATGCGGATCCCCACGTCGAAGGGCGCCCCTCCGGCCAGGGCCTGGAAGGCGTCCATCGACAGGTGCTGCATCTGCGCCTCGATGGCCCGGGCGAGGCCCGTGAGCGTCGGCACGGCACCCTCGTTCGCCCCACCTTCCGCGAAGGAGTCGAAGTAGTCCCGGGCCACGTCCTCGTAGCGGAGGAAGTCGCCCCAGTCCGGGCCGCCCATGTCCGTCTTGAGGAGGTCGTTCAGGCTCCGATCGACGAGAGGCATGCTCCGGTTCAGCGGGGCCTCGGGATCGCGGGTGGGCTCGCCGGTCTCCGGGTCGCGCGCCACGACGCCGGAGATCGTCTCGCCGGCCTCGTCGAGCGGGCGCAGCACATCGAGGATGCGGGTCGCGAGCTCCTCCGCGATGGAGACGTCGAGCTCGACGGTGGGCGGCGTGGCATCGAAGGGCGCCTCGTCCACCACGCGGAGGAGGAAGGAGCCGAGCCTGTCGAGATCGAAGTCCCCCACCCGGCCGCCCACCGGGAGCAACACGTCGAAGACGGCGTCGCTCCCCACCGCCAGGAGCGCGGCGAGCTCCGAAGGGTTTTGGGGGAGCTCCGCGAGGGTCAGGCGACCGTCGCCGTTCGGGTCGAGCAGCTCCACCCGCGCCTCGGCGGTGAGGAAGGCCTGGCCGTCCTGCACCGCGAGCGCGCCGAGGCCTCCGAGCTCGACCTCGGCCGTGAGCCCGGTGGCGCCCACGGCCGCCGCAGCGCGCAGCGTGTCCAGGCCGAAGAAGGCCTCCCCGGCGTCGATGGAGGGCACCTCGAGGGCGAGCACCGAGTCCACGTAGCCCGAGAGATCGATGCCGAAGGTGATTCCGAGGTCGAGCAGGAGCCGCGCCCGCACCGAGGCTTCCAGATCGAGGGCGACGCCGAGGTCCGCCACGGCACCGGCGTCGAGCTCGGCCGTGCCGAGCGAGAGATCGAGGCGCGCGTCCTCGTCGCGATCCACCACCAGGTGGAGCGAGAGGGTGCGCCCACCCACGTCGAAACCCGCCTCGAAACGCACGGCGGGGCCCGGCTCGCGCGCCTCGCCAAAGGGATCGGGGCGCCGCTCCACATGGGTGCCGGTGAGGTCCGCGAGGCCCTCGAGGGAGATCTCCTGCAGGCCGTCGAGAACGGCCCCTGCGAGCTTCGTCCCCGCGTCCATCAGGGTCGAGACGATCTCCGCCCCCACCAGCCTGGCCCCTGAGAGGTCCACTCCGGAGAGATCCGCGCCGGAGAGTCGCGCCCCCGAGAGGGTCACCCCGGAGAGATCAGCGCCGGAGAGATCCACGAAGCGGAGGTCGACGCCGCGGAGATCGAGTCCGGAGAGGTCGATGCCGGCAAGCCCGAGCGCACCCCGGAGGTCGGCCCCGAAAAGGCTCGCCCCCCCGCTTCCCTCGCCGCCCCCGAAGCTCACCGCCGAGAGGTCGGCCCCGAAGAAGCGCACGCCGCGCAGGTTCGCCCCCGAAAAGTCGATGCCCGTGAGGTCGAGACCGGAGAAATCGAAACCCGAGAGGTCGAGACCGGAGAGATCGATGCCCGGCCGGAGGAGCCGCACCGCGCCGGTCCAGGGAAGACTGGCGGCGCCGTCCTCCCCACTCGATCCATCGGGCCACAGGGTGGAGGCGTCGAAGAGCAGGCCACCCACCCGGGTCGCCTGATCCACCAGGGCCCCGCCGAGCCGCGCGCCGGCGAGGAGTGCCCCCGAGAGGTCGGCACCGCGCAGATCCGCCCTCGAGAGGTCGACGCCCCGGAGGCTGGCACCGGAGAGCCCCGCGCCGGCGAGGTCGAGGCCCGAGAGGTCGAGGCCCGAGAGGTCGAAGCCCGAGAGGTCGAAGCCCGAGAGGTCGAGGTCGGAGAGATCGAGGCCCGGTGCGAGCAGCCGCGGGATCCCGCTCCAGCCCGGAGAGGGCGTCCCGTCCCCACCGTCGGATCCGTCCGGCCAGAGCGTCCGCGAGTCGAAGAAGAGCCCGGCCACCCGGGTCGCCGCGTCCACGAGGGCCCCGGAGAGATCGACACCGAGGGCCCAGGCCCCGGAGAGGTCGGCCCCGCGGAGGTCGGCGCCGGCGAAGCTCGCGCCGCGGAGGAAGGCCCCGGAGAGATCCGCGCCCCGGAGGTCGGCGCCGTCGAAGCGCACACCGCGGAGATTCGCGCCGGAGAAGTCCGCGTCCCGCAGGACCGAGCCGCGGAAGTCGAAGCCGGAGAGGTCGAGATCCGCGGCGAGCACCCCCCGCAGGTCGAGGCCACTGTGGTCCGGGAGGTCGGGGTCGAGGCCCTGGGCAAAGGCCCGGTCGAGTACGTCCTGCAGAGCGCCGAGCAGCCCGCGCAGGGTGGGGCGCCCGCCCTCGTTCTCGCCGCCCGGCCCGAAGCCGTCGAAGTAGTGGGTGGCGGCCTGGTTGAGCTGGATGGCGGCGCCGGGGCTGCCGTCGCCGCTCGCGCCTCCGAGCAGGTCGTTGAGGCTCCGACCGAGTCCCGGGATCTCCTGGCCGAGGAGCGAGATGCCGAGGACCTCCTTCCCCAGGGCGTCCACACCGTCGAGGAGGCCCCGAAGCCTCGCCTCGAGCTCCGGGTT
>JALSIO010000008.1 GCA_026989995.1 Myxococcales bacterium | reverse complement strand
AACCACGTGCCTCCACGGCGGCGGAACCGCCGTCGGTGCGAACGTCTGCGCGGACCTCGCCTCCCGCCGCACGGGTGCCCGGCGCACGGCCTATGCCCGCTGGCCCGAGCTTCCCCCGGAGGTTCAGGACATCGCCCGTGCCTTCGCAACGGGGGTGAACCAGTGGCTGGCCGACCACGCGGCACAGGCGCCGGCGAACGCCCGCCCCATCGAACCCCAGGAGGTGGTTGCGCTGCTTCAGTACGCAGGCGTCGTTCGCCAGCTCCAACAGGCGCAGAAGGAGCAGCAGGAGAGCGGCGCCGACCCGGAATGTGGCGAGGGATCGAACGGCTGGGTCCTCGCCGACGCGCGGACGGCCGGGCGCGGCCCGATCATCCAGGTCGACCCGCACACGCCCTGGGATGGGCTCAACAAGTGGTACGAGAAGGCCTACGTGACGCCCGAGGTGACGGTGCACGGTGCCAACGCCACGGGCGCGCCGCTCTTCCTCTACGCCGTCACCGATCGGATCGCCTGGACGCTCACCAGAAACCCGGGCGACCGCGGGGACTGCTTCGAGATCACCCCGAACCCGAACGGGTCGGCGGAGTACCGATTCGACGGCGGCTGGCGTCCCTTCGAGGTGGAAACGGAGCGGATCGAGGTGGCCGGCGGTGTGGCGGTGGATGCGAAGATCCTCGAGGCGGAGGGGCGGCCGATCTTCCTGCGCCAGAACGGGCTGCTCTACGCCGCGGGCATGAGCCTCTACGAGCGGGTGGGCGTCCTCGGTCAACTGCGCGCGATGCTTCTCGCCGACGACCTCGGCGATTTTCTCGCGGCCATCTCTGCCATGGAGATCGACGGGGCCAACGTCCTCTACACCGACGTGGAGGGCAACATCCACTACGGCTGGCTCAACCGCCTGCAGAACAGGAACGCCGGCTTCGACTGGATCCGCTGCGTTCCCGGGGACACCTCCGCCACGGCCTACACGGGCGTGCTGCCCTTCTTTAGTCTGCCGGCTTCCACGAACGACCCGGGCGGCTACTACCAGGCCAGCAACCAGGCCAACTGGATGCGGGAGGGAGGTGCCTGGGGGATCGACCCGGCGAGCTTTCCGGATTGGATGCTCACCGCGAAGATCGGAAGCACCTTCGGCGCCCGGCCGCAGCGCGTGGTGGATCAGCTCGAGAGCCGCGCGGAGATCGGAATCGGACGGAGCCGGAAGTTCTCGATCGACCGCCACGCGCTCACCGCCGAGTGGATGATCCCGGTGATCGAGCGGGCCGTGAACGAGCTCGGAAACGGCGGCAATCCCGCGGTGGACGATGCCCTGAAGGAGCTGCTGCGGTGGCAGCGGCGGCCCATCGCCCGCAGCGGCAAGCGGGGCTACACACTCTTCCACGAGTGGATCCTCTTCTGGACCCGGGATGCCGTCAACGCCTCCGTCGATCCCTCCCCGCCCGCCGCCCGGATCCGCGAGGTCTACGACCTGCCGGACCACCCCGAGCAGGTCAGCGATCTCGACCTCGCGCGTGCCCACCAGGCCTTCCTCGACGCGGTGGCGAACCTCGACGCCTTCCACCAGGCGGGGGTGTACACCGAGCCGATTCCCCGCTGGGGAGACATCAACTTCCTCGAGCTCCCGGATGGAAGCCGCGTGGCCTTCGGCGGAGGGGATGCCGAGACCCAGACCCTGTGGCAGGGAAGCCATGGCCGTGGAACCTGCGGCACTCCGCCGAAGGACCCGGCCGATCCGAGCGAGGACGGGAGCTGGGTCGTGGTGAGCGGCTCGGACTTCATGATGGCCGCCCAGCTCCGCGAGTCGAAGCCCAGGGTCTACACCCTCGTACCGTACGGGCAGAGCGACGACCCGGCGTCGCCCCACTTCGCGGACCAGATCGAGCGCTACGCCCGTGGTCGCTACAAGCGGGTCCCCTTCGGCGAGCCCGAGGTGCGCAGGAAGGCCGAGTCCGTGGAGCTGGTGCAGAGCGCGTGCCAGGGGCTGGGGGGGCTCACCAGCTACGGGAGGCTCAGCCTCGTGGAGGTGGCCCCGGGCCAGCGCTTCGCCTCCTGCCAGTCTCCGGACGAGGGCGAGGTGGTGTGCGGGCTTTTCAAGGCCCGGATCGAGGAGGCCGAGGGAACGCCGGGGCCGGAGGACGACCCGGCCCTCGACGAGGGGCTCCCCGGACGCAACGTGCTCCTCTCGGTGCGGGCCGCCTCCGCGGAGCGCTTCTGCGACGGCTCTCCGTGGATCGTCTTCGAGTCCGGGGGCCCCGGCCGGGGCTACGGCCCGACCTTCGGGGGAGTGAAGCCGGGGCACTTCCTGGCGGGGGACGCCCCCAAGGGCCAGGGAGGCTACGGCGACGACCTGATCCGAGAGTACAACGATCTCGGATTCGTCACGGTGGACGTCCACTGGACCTGCGACTTCGCGAACTGCGAGAGTGTGTATCAGGGCTGGATCGAAAAGGCGGGTTCCAACCCGGGCGGCGGCGAGGGATGGTACGCCGACACGGCCGGGCTCGGCTACGCGGCCATGGGAAGCCGCGTGCTCCCGATCTACGAGTGGGCCCACGCCCAGGCGGGCGAGCGGGTGTGTGCGCACGCGCACTCCGGTGGGTCCGGACGGGCCATCACCGCGCTCACCCGTTACGCCGCGGACGACCACCTTCGGGCCGTCGTCTTCGACGGCGGGCCGGTCTTCGCGTACATCCCCTGGTACTGCGACCTCGACCAGGGGCCGCTCGGTCCCCAGGTTCCGGCCTTCCGGATCCACGCCTGCGACCGGAACGGACGGGACGGAGATCCCACGAACGACGACTGCGAGAACAGCAACGCCGCCATCTACGACTGCACCCGGAGCCCCGACAACCTCGCCGACTGCAGCTCCCGGCTCTGTCGGGACGGCGTCTACGACGACGCCGCGATGCTGGCGGACTCGAGCTTCCTGCGGGCCAGCCGGCGGAGCTTCCCGGACATCCGGCTCGGGGTCGTCCTGGGCGGGCTGGACCTCTCGCCGGCCCCGGCCCACGCACGCCTCTGGCTTTCCGGTTACGCCTTCGGGAGCGAGGTGGTTCCCGCCCTCTCAGCGCTCGAGATCGAGGTTCGGCAGGGCTTCTGCGCGGACACCACGGGGAGCTACGCCATCTCGGTCGGAGCCGCCGACAGGCGGCCCTGCACCGACTGGGATCCCTCGAACTTTCCCGGCGTCTCCGCGACCGACGTGGGCCACGATGCGCGCCTCGCCTCGGTCGGCCACAACACCACGCGCGAAGCCGGTGGGGCCGCGGCCGTTCGGGACGTGATGCTCTCGCTCTGCACTCCGTGATGGGGCCCAGACTTCCCGGCGGTGGGTGGGCCGCACTCAGGGAAGCGGCCGCCGCCGGCCCAGGCGTCGGGCGAAATAGAGCGCGGTCGGCAGCGCCAGAAGCGGTGCCGGGACAGCGCGGCTCCGGTAGAGGCGCCGCAGCCGGAGCCAGGCGGCGGAGCGGGTGCCGACCCCGGCCGGAGCCGGCCCTTCTCCGGTACTCCCCGGCCCGGCCTCCTCGGCCGGGTCGGACTCCCCGGGCAGCGGCAGGAGGGTCGCGAGTGCCACTTCGAGCGGGGTCGCGTTCACCGTCGTGGCTTCGCGCAGGAGGGCCGCCACCCGGCGGGGGTAGACCCCGCGGAGGAGGCCTTCGATCCACACGTCGGGTGTGCCCGCTGCGCGCAGGGTTGCCGCCGTGATGCCGCCGCAGTTGGCCACGAAGCTCGGGACGAAGAGGACCCCGCCCGCGTGGAAGGCCCCTGCGAGGGCGCGATCGGCCGGGGTGTTGGCGCCCGGCGAGACGACGCGGGCGGACACGGAGGTCGCGCTCCGGACGTCGAGGGTCTCGCCGGGGCCGCAGGGGAGCAGGACGTCCACCGGGAGGGCGAGCAGGGCCTCGCGTGGCAGCACCTCGGCGGCGGGGTCGCCCGCGAGCGGATCCGGGGCCCGCAGCAGGCCGCCCACGTCGAGGCCCTCGGGGCGGTGGATGGCACCCCCGCTCGTGGAGACGGCCACCACCCGGGCGCCCCGCTCCGCGGCGATCCGGGCCGCGCTCGATCCCACCGCGCCAAAGCCCTCGACCGCCACCCGCAGGCCCTTGAGGGGCGAGCGGCCGCGGCGCGGCGCGGCTCCGCCGTCTGCGGCGAGGAGGGCCGCCTCCGCGGCCTCGATGGCCGTGAGCGCGGTGTAGAAGCCGCTCCCGCGGAAGCGCCCCGGAAAGCGCCTGCGGCCGGCGAGCAGCCCCCGCTCCTCGAGGACCGCCTCGATCAGTCCCGGGTCCGTTCCCATGTCGGGTCCGATGCCGAGGGCCCCGGTGTCGAGCCAGGCCGCCATCTCTCCGACGAGCCAGCGGATGCGGCGGAGCTTTTCCTCCCGGGGCAGATCCTCGTCGCCCTCGACGCCGGATTTCGCTCCGCCCGTCGGCACGCCGGCGAAGCGCTGCTTGAGCGTCATGATCCGGGCCGCGTGCCGGAGCTCGTCGAGCTCGAGTCCCGGCCGGATGCGCAGGCCGCCACCCGAGCGGCCCCCGCAGAGGGAGTCGATCACGAGGAAGCCGCGGTAGCCACGGGCGCGGTCCTCGAAGGCACGAGCGAGAACGGGCCCGCGGGCGAGCTCCGCCTCGAACCGGGCAGCGAGCCAGCCCGGTGCCTCGCCGGTCCCGCACCCGGCGTCCGGTGCGTCCTCGTCGCGAGCCGGCGGTTCGCCTCGAAGCCCGGTCACGCCCGGTCTCCGGCCTGGTCCACGCGGAGGGCCGGGGCGCGTTTCCCGGATGGGAGTCGCAGGAAGGTGTCGGTTGCCACGACCTCGACCTCGAGCTTCGGGTGGAGCGTCTCCCGGAGCAGTGCCTTGACGTCCCCGGGCGCCGGGCTGCCGCGCCAGTCCACCCGGGCTTCGACCCGCAGCGGGCCCGTCTGCAGGAGTTGGAAGGCCCCGAGGCCCGGGATCTCCCGCATCCTCGACACCGCCGCCCACGGCGAGACCGCGCGCCCGTCGAGCACGAAGGACTCCATCACGCGTCCGAGCACCCGGTCGAGGCGGCGCCCCGGACGCCCGCAGGGGCAGGCCTCGGTCTCGGCCTCCACGGCCAGGTCGCCGATCGCATAGCGCAGCAGGGGCATGGCGCGGTTGTCGAGGGTGGTGAGCACCACACGCCCCGGTGTGCCGGGCGCGACCGGGCGGTCCTCGTCGTCGAGCAGTTCGAGGAAGATCTGGCGCTCGTTGATGTGGTAGTCGCGAAGCTGCTCGCACTGCCAGGCGATGAAGCCCTCGGCGGCACCGTAGTGGTCGATCACCGGTGCCCTGAAAAGGCCTTCGATCCGCACCCGCGTGGCCGGATCCATCTGCTCCGAGCTGGTGAAGATTCGGCGAAGGCGCCGGGGCCGCCAGCCGCGGCGCTCGATCTCGGCGCCGAGGCACTCGATGGCGGAGGGGAGCCCGTGAAGGACGTGGGGGTCCGACTCCCGAAAGGCCCGGAAGATCTCCTCCGGTGGCGAGACCGCCGAGGCCACGCGACGGCCCGCGAGGAGGGTCCGGTCGATCCAGGCGGCGCCCACGCGGTCGGAGGAATCGGGCAGGACCTTGAGCGAGAGGGACCGGTCCCAGGGCCGCCACCCGTGCATCCAGAAGAAACGCGCATAGGCCGCGAGCCGCCCGACCCGCGCCCGGTGGTCGAGGTGGTAGGTCAGGGGACGGCCGGTGCTGCCCGAGGTGTGGATCTCCACCGAGCGGGGTCGCGGATCGCGGAAGGCGTCCGGTCGGGCCTGGATCGCCTCGCGGTCGAGCACGGGAAGCGCCCGCAGCCGCTCCACGGGATCGTTCACCCCCGCGGTGTGAGCAAGCGGATCGCACCACGCCGGAAGGCGCGCGGCGTGATCGAGAACACGCGCCAGGCGCCTTCGCAGGTGGCGCACGGGCTCCGCGGGATCGGCCGGGCGGAAAGGGTCCACGCGTCCTCCGGGGAAGGTCTCGAATCGAGAGGATAGAAGGCGCCGTGGGTCGGAACTCCTAGCCGGCCGGCGGGGCGAGGTCCTGGGCCTCGAGCCAGCGCGCGAGGCCCCGCGCCACGGCCGCGTGGGCCGCCGCCCTCCAGTGGCCGTCCGCCGGGTAGAAGGCCTCATCCGGGTCGAGCCCGCGGAGGAGAGTCGCCGACCGGATGCAGATCGGATCGGCGTCGCACTCCGCGCGGAGTTCCGCCAGGGGGGAGTCCGGCGGCGGATCGGGACCGCGTCCCTGGATCAGGAGCACCCGCACGGCGACCCCATGCTCCCTGGCGAGCTCGCGGATCGCCCGCACCAGGAAGCGATGGTAGCGGAGGCGAAAGGCCGGGCCGCTCGCGAGCCCGCGCCGGATCTCCTCGGGTGCGAGGGTCTCGATGGGACCCTCGGGCGGCGGTCCCGCCGCCTCCCGCTGCCGCGCCTCGGCCCGGCGCAGCGAGATCCCCACCCAGGCACGCGCCAGCCGGTAGCCCAGGAACTGGTAGAGCCGCGAGTGCTCCGCGAGAAAGAGCTGCCCCGGAAAGTGGATTCGAGGCAGGGAGAGCGGGCCGCCGTCGACGTAGTGCATCCGTCCGCGCTGGTCGATCAACCGGATCCGGGATCGGGTGCGGAGCGGAAGGCCGTCCGCTCCGACCTCGAGGTCCACCAGGCCGAGGTCGGGGATGTCGTTTTCCATCGGGGCGAGAAGGAGCAGGTCGGGCTCGAGCGCGAGTCCGCGGTCGCGCAGATAGAGGAAGTAGGTGTCGGCGCTCCAGCCCGGCACCCCGGCGTTGAGCACCTCCGTCTCGCGGTAGCCGGCAGGCGGGGGAAGCTCCGCCTCGAGCCGCGCCGGAAAGGCTTCGTCCTCCTGCACGCCCCATCCGAAGGTGAACGAATCGCCCACGGCGAGGACCCGGAAGATCCCGGCAGGTTTCGGAACCCGGACGGGCCCGCCCCGGAGCCCCAAGCGGTTCGTGCGCACCGTCACCCGGAACTCGGCCGTCTCGTGCACCGTCTGCCAGTCGGGTCGGTGCGCGTAGCCGAGGACGGTGTCCGGCTGGTAGGGGTTGAAACGGTACTTCACACGCCCCCGCCGCTCCACCCGATCGTTGGGCACGGCCGAGGCCCGGAG
>JALSIO010000007.1 GCA_026989995.1 Myxococcales bacterium | reverse complement strand
CTGCACCCCCCGGCGCAGGTCCTCGAGCTCGTCGTGCAGGCGGGAGCGCCCGGGGGCTTCGACGCCCGAAAGGAGGTCCCCGCTGCGGATCCGCTCGGTGGCGCGGAGGAGCTCGCCGAAGCTCCGCGTGAAGCGACGCGCGGCGACGGCGCCGATGCCGCCGCCCACGCCGAGGGCCACGAAGATCGAGCTCCACGGCTCGACGGCGAAGCCGAGCGCGGCGACCGCCCTGGGAAAGAGCACCGAGGTACCGGCCACCGCCAGCGAGGCGAGGATGAACTGGTAGGTCAGGTTCAGCCGCACAGGCCCGGTATCGGCGCGTGCGCACGCGCCCTGAACCGGAGCCGCACCGGGTGTAGCCCGGAGAGGTGGCGCAAGCTTCCGGCGCGCTGCGCCGCGGGTTCCGGCGGGCTGCGCACCGGCGTGGCCTCGCGGAGCGAGCCCGCCCACCTGCCCGCCCCCGCCGGTCGCGTGCCGTCGGCTAGAAGTGCCGGAAGCCGAGCTCTCCCGGAAGGCCGCGCAGGCCGGGCCGCCTCTCCATGGTGCCGATCTCGGTGACCTCGACGCCGAGCCGGTGCCGGAGCACGCCCGGGGAAGGCGCCCCCGGCCGAAGCGTGAAGAGGAGCTCGAAGTCCTCGCCACCGCCCACGAGCAGGGCGAGGGGGTCCGCGCCGAGCTCGGCGCACGCGCGCTCGAAACCGCGGGGGCGGGGAAGGGCCGCCGGGTCCACGCGGGCGCCCACACCGGAGGCCCGGAGCAGGTGGCCGAGGTCGGCGGCGAGCCCGTCGGAGACGTCGATGCAGGCGCCTGCACCGCGCAGGCCGAGCAGCGCCCGGCCGGCCCGCAGGCGAGGCTGCGGCACCTGGCGCAGGGGGGCTCCCCGCCGCTCGGAGCGCAGCAGCGCGAGCGCGCTTCGCCCGAGGGTTCCGGTGACCAGGATCCGGTCGCCGGGCCGCGCAGTGTCGCGACGGAGCGCCCGGCCGCGCGGCACGCTCCCGACCGCCGTGGAGGTGAGCGAGATCTCCCCGGCCCGGGAGAGGTTGCCGCCCACCACCGGGCAGCGGTGGCGGCGCGCCGCCGCGAGTGCACCGCGGAGCATCCCCTCGAGCCAGCTCCGGCCGGCCGCGGGCGAGGCCGCGGCGAGCAGCAGCCCCCTCGGCACCGCCCCCATCGCGGCGAGATCGGAGAGTGCGGCGGCCACCGCACGCCGGCCTGCGGTGGCGGCCGCCATGCGATCGCGGCGGAAGTGCACCCCCTCCACGGCCGCGTCGGTGCTGACCACGAACTCCTCGCCCGGCGCCAGGCGGAGCACGGCGGCATCGTCGCCGATGGCGACGCGCACCTCCGGCGGCCGCGGGGCACGCCCGGCGAGGCGGGCGATCCAGTCGATGAGCTCGAACTCGTCCCGGGCGGGAGCCATCGCGGGCCAAGGGTAGACCCCGGCGCGGGATCCCGCGCGCCCGGCCCGGGCCTAGCCTAGTCGGCGGCGGCGTGGGCGGCCGCCGGGCGCGCCCACCCGAAGCGACCCCGCGGCGCCGCCGGGACCCGGGGGTCGCGCTCGAGCGCGATGGCGAGGACCTCGTCCATGCCGTCGACCGGGTGCAGGTGGAGCCGGCGGCGGAGTTCGGCGGGAAGCCCGTCGAGGTCGGCCAGGTTGCGCCGGGGGAGGATCATCTGCCGGATGCCCGCCCGGAGCGCCGCGAGCGCCTTCTCCCGGACGCCGCCCACGGGCAGCACCCGGCCGCGGAGGGTCACCTCTCCTGTCATCGCCACATCGCCGCGGACCGGAACGCGCGTCACGAGCGAGGCGATGGCGGTGGCGATGGTGACCCCCGCGGAGGGACCGTCCTTGGGAATCGCCCCACTCGGCACGTGCACGTGCACTTCCTGCCGGGCGAGCGCGGCCTCGTCCACGCCGAGCTCCGGGAGCCTCCAGCGCACGAAGGAGAGGGCCGTGCGGGCGGACTCCTTCATCACGTCGCCCAGGCTGCCGGTCAGCACCAGTCCCGCGCCGCGCGTGGAGCTCACCTCCACGCGGAGCACCTCGCCACCCGCCTCGGTCCAGGCCAGGCCGGAGGCGACACCCACCTCGGGCGCCAGGCTCGGTGCCTCGGGCTCGAAGGGAGGCCGGCCCAGGTAGCGGCGGAGGTTCCGCCGGTCCACCCGGACCCGGCGCGGATCCCCCTCGGCCGCACGCCGGGCCACCTTCCGGCAGACCGCCGCGATCTGCCGCTCGAGGTCTCGGACGCCCGCCTCGTGGGTGTAGTGGGTGACGAGCCGCAGCAGGGCGGCGTCCGAGAAGGCGATGCGGTCCTCCGGGAGGCCGTTTTCGCGGAGCTGGTGCGGGATCAGGTAGTTGCGGGCGATCTGGATCTTCTCCTCCGGCGTGTATCCGGAGAGCTGGATCACCTCCATGCGGTCGCGCAGGGGTCTCGGAATCGGATCGAGAAGGTTGGCGGTGGCGATGAAGAAGACCCTGGAGAGATCGAAGGCCACGTTCAGGTAGTGGTCGCTGAAGCGCGCGTTCTGCTCCGGATCGAGCACCTCGAGCAGGGCCGAGGAGGGGTCGCCGCGGAAGTCGCTCCCGAGCTTGTCGATCTCGTCGAGCAGGAACACCGGGTTGTTGGTCCCCGCCTGCTTGAGCCCCTGGATGATCCGCCCGGGAAGGGCCCCCACATAGGTGCGCCGGTGCCCGCGGATCTCGGCCTCGTCCCGCATCCCGCCGAGCGAGATGCGGACGAACTCGCGCCCCATCGCCCGCGCGATGCTCCGGCCGAGCGAGGTCTTGCCCACACCCGGCGGGCCCACGAGGCAGAGAATCGGACCCCGGGAATCGCTGCGCAGCTTGCGCACGCCGAGGAACTCGAGGATTCGGTCCTTGATCGCGGCGAGGTGCGCGTGGTCCGCGTCCAGGATCTCGCGGGCCCGCCTGAGGTCGAGCCGATCGGGCGACGAGCGCGACCAGGGCAGCTCGAGCAGGCAGTCCAGGTACGAACGCACCACCTGCGCCTCCGGGCCGTCCGGGTGCATGCGCTCGAGGCGCCGTAGCTGGCGCAGGGCCTCCGCGTGGGCCTCGTCCGGAAGCCCGGCCTCGTCGATCTTCTCCTGGTACTCGTCGACCTCGTCCATCCGCCCGTCGGCCTCACCGAGCTCCGAGCGGATGGCCCGGAGCTGCTCGCGCAGCAGCGCCTCGCGCCCGCGGCCCACGACCTCCTCCTCGCCGGCGCGCAGCTCCTCCTGCACGGCGCAGAGTTCGAGCTCCCGGCGCACGAAGAGGTCGAGCCGGCGCAGGCGCTCGATCGGGTCGGCGAGCTCGAGCAGCTCCTGCGCCTCGGGCAGGCCGAGGCGGAGGTGCGAGGCGGTGAGGTCCGCGAGCCGTCCCGGCTCGGACACCCCCTCGGTCACCGAGAGCAGCTCCGGGGGGAGGTGGCGACGCGCGAGGAGCTCCTCCACGTGGGTCCGCAGGCTGGCCGAGAGATCCGCGGCCTCGCCGGAGGCCGGCTCCGCCGGATCGGGGGGAAGCGGTCGGACGCGGGCGGTCAGCACCTCGGTGCCGAGGCGGGTGGCCTCGATCTCCGCCCTGGCGAGCCCCTGGACGAGCGCCTTCACCCGCCCGTCGGCGAGCCGCATCCAGCGCATCACCATGGCGATGGTTCCCACGCGGTGGAGGTCCTCGGGCTCGGGTTCCTCCACCTCGCCGCAGCGCTGCGCGACGAGCAGCAGCAGGCGTTCGCCGGCGAGTGCCCTTTCGATGGCGAGGATGGATCCCTGCCGGGCGATCACCAGCGGCACCACCATCGACGGAAAGACCACGAATTCGCGCAGCGGCAGGAGCGGAAGCTCTTCGGGAATCTCGAGGGAGGGGGTGGGCTCGGTCATCGGGCGTCGTTTCGACGCCCACCGTCGGAGACTTGAATGCCGATGGCCTCGGCTCAGTCGAGAAGCACCACCTCGCCCCGACGTACGCCCAGGAGATAGGGCCGCTTCTCGGCGTTTCCATCGGTGCGCATCGCGGTCACTCCGGAAACCCCCGGATAGGGATCCATGGCGAGGATCGCGTCGCGCAGGCGCTGCCGCTCCGGACCCGCCTGCAGGAGCTGCACGAGGGTGAGGTTGGCGACGTCGAAGGCCTGCGCCGCGAGGCCGCGGGGATCCTCACCGAAGGAATCGCGGTAGCGCGCCACGAACTCGGCCACGAAGGGATCGGGGGCTTCCGGGTGGAAGACTTCGGTGAATACCGCCCCCTCCACGTGCCGCCCCGCGATGCGCAGGAGATCGGCAGCGTAGGCGCCCGAGGGCGCGAGGATGCGGATGCCCGTGATCTCGAAGAAGGCGAGCTGGGGTGCGAGCAGCGCCAGCTTCTCGGAGACGTCGGGAACGAAGAGCGCCTCGAAGTCCACGATGGGCGGAAGGGATTCCCCGTTCGGACCGGTCATGGCCCAGGCCTCCTCGCGGAGCGCCTTCGCCTCCACCTCCGGCAGGCGCTTGGCCCGCTGCAGCATCTCATCCCGCCGCGCCAGCGCCTCGCGGGCACCCGGGCCGAGATCCTCGTACCCCGCGAGGCGACGGATCGCGTCCCGGAAGTCGGTCGCCTCGGGATCGTAGGAGACCACGTCCACCACCTCGCCGCCGAGCGCCGAGACCGCCTCCGCGAAGAGCTCCTGCATGACCTCGCCGTAGTCGTCGGCCGGGTGCAGGATCGCGAAGCGCGAGAGGCCGAGCTCGCGAACGGCGTAGTCCGTGAGCACGGCGATCTCGGAGCGAGGGGTCAGGCCGAAGCGGAAGGCGAAGGGGCTGAGGGCGGCCACCCGTTCGCGGGCGGTGAGCGAGAGGAGGGGCACCCCGAGCTCGTCCGCGACGGCCGCGGCCGCCTCGGATTCGTCGCCGAGGAGCGGGCCGACGATGGCCACCACCTCCTCCCGCTGGCCGAGCTCGCGCACCGCGGCCGCAGCGCGCTCCGGATCCCCCTCGGAGTCCCGCACGAGGAGCCTCACCCCGGACTGCCCCGTGCCCCCCACGAGCCCGGTCGCGAGGAGGATCCCGCGAAGCGCCTCCTCCCCGAAGCTCGCGAAGGCGCCGGTGAGGGGGAGCACCACGCCCAGGGTCCCCCGCACGCCCGCCGCGGTGGGCGGCGCACGCCCGCGCAGGCCGGCGAGCTGCCGGAGCCGGTCGCCGGACCCATCTCCGGCAAGCGCGCCCGCCCCGGGTGTGCCGCCTCCCGCCTCGAGGGCCCGCAGCCGGTCGGCCTCCTTCGCCGTGAGGGGCAGCCGCCGCAGCCGCTCGAGATGTACCCGCGCCCCCTCCTCGTCCCCCGCCTCGAGACGGCGGCGCACCAGCTCGAGGCGGATCCCCACCTCGGGGACCCGACCGGCGAGCCGCTCGGCTGCGGCCGCGAGCTCGCGGTCGTCGAGGCCGGCCACGAGGCGGTCGATCTCCGCACCCACGGCCGCGAGGTCCTCGGGGTGCGCCGTCTCCGCGCGGATCCGCGCGAGCCAGGCGAGCTGGCCGGCGCCGTCGCCCCGCACCGCCGCGAGCCCGGCCAGGAGCCGGTAGGCACGCACCCGCTCCCACGGCTCGAGGCTCTCGAGCCGGAGCTTCGAGGCCACCCGCTCCGCGCTCCGCGCGATCCCCCGCTCGAGGTAGAGCTCGGCGAGGAGGAGCCGCGCCGAGTCGGCGAGCTCGCTGCGCGGGTGCTCCCGCAGGAGCCAGCGGAGGCGCCGCACGGCCTGGTCCGGATCGCCGGCGCGGTCCTCCTGGCGCGCGAGCAGGAGTGCGGCGCGGGCCGCGAGCGGATGGTGGGGATAGGTCCGGATCAGGGTGCGGAAGCGCGAGGCGGCTGCATCCGGATCGAGCTCGAGCAGCTCCTCGCCCTGGTGGTAGAGCGCCCGGGGTGCCGAGCCCGGCTCCCGCCTCGCGACCTCCGGAAGCAGGGCGCAGGAGAGACTGCCGACGAGGAGGCAGCCGAACCCGAGGAGCAGCGGCAGGCGCACGGCCGCGGCGGCCCGCATCCCCCTAGCCGAAGAGGTCCTTGAGCTTCTCGAGGAAGCTCCGGTGGCGGGGCGAGACGTCCGTGCCGGTGGCGCGTCCGAACTCCTCGAGGAGCTTTCGCTGGTGTTCGGTGAGGCGGGTCGGGACCTCCACGAAGATGTGCACCACCTGGTCGCCGCGCGCGGGGCTCCGAAGGGTGGGCACGCCCTGCCCCCGCAACCGGAGCTCCGTCCCGGACTGGGTGCCCTCCGGGATCCGCATGGTCACCTTCCCTTCGAGGGTCGGGACTTCGATCTCACCGCCGAGCGCGGCGGTCACGAAGGGGACGGGGATCTCACAGTGGAGATCCGGCCCCTCCCGTTCGAAGAGCGGGTGCGGGCGCACCGAGATGACGACGTAGAGGTCGCCCGACGGCCCGCCCGCCACGCCGGCCTCGCCCTCCCCGGGGAGGCGGAGCCGCGCCCCCGTATCCACGCCCGGCGGAATCCGCACCCGCACCGTCTGCTGGCTCTCGACGCGGCCGCTGCCGCGGCAGTCCCGGCACCGGTCGCGTACCACCTCGCCGACCCCACCGCAGAGGTCACAGGGACGGCTGATCCGGAAGAACCCCTGCTGGAACACCATCTGCCCGCTGCCGTGGCAGCGCGCGCAGAGCTCGGGACGACTGCCGGGCCGGACCCCGCTGCCCTGGCAGGTCGAGCAGGGGCGCATCTTCGGGATCTCGAGGCGCACCTCGCGGCCGTGGAGGACGTCGGCGAGGTCGATCTCGAGGTTGTAGCGGAGATCGGCGCCGCGCTGGGCCCGGCCGCGGCCGCGGCGGGCCCCTCCCCGGGTACCGAAGATGTCTCCGAACAGGTCGTTGAACAGGTCGGTGAAGCGCCCGAGATCGCCGAAGTCGTGGAAGCCGGCTCCGTCGGCCGCGCCGAAGGCGGCGTGCCCCATGCGGTCGTAGCGGGCCCGCTTCTCGGGATCCGAGAGCACGGAGTAGGCCTCGGAGACCTCCTTGAAGCGCTCCTCGGCCTCGGGGTCGCCGGGGTTCCGATCCGGGTGGTATTTGAGGGCGAGCTTTCGGTAGGCGCGCTTGAGGGTGTCCGCGTCGCAGTCGCGGGGGACACCGAGCACTTCGTAGTAGTCGCGCTTCTCCACGACCCCTTCTCGCCGCCAGCCACCGGGCCGGCCT
>JALSIO010000006.1 GCA_026989995.1 Myxococcales bacterium | reverse complement strand
CGGATCTCCGCCGCCTCTTCCGGTGTCCACCCCTGCAGGTCCGGATCGAGACCCGCGAGGATGGCCGCCCGGACCCGGTCCATGAGCATCTTGCGGTCCTCGGGACGAAGGCCTTCGGTGGGGATCGGGCGCCCGTAGACCACCTTGATCCGGCCGCCGCGGATCCGCAGCGACTTCTTCGGAGCGATGCGGTGGCTGCCGGAGACGCTGACGGGAAGGATGGGAACCCCCGCCTGCATCGCGAGATAGAAGCCCCCGCTCTTGAAGGGACCGAGGCGCCCGGTGGGGCTGCGGGTACCCTCGGGATAGATGATCACGTTCACGCCGCGGCGGATCTTCTCGGCGGCCCGGCGAAGGCTGGCCACGGCCTGCTCCGTGTTGCCCCGATCGATGACGATGTGCCCGCCGAGGACCAGTGCCCAGCCGAAGATGGGAATCCGCGCCAGCTCCCGCTTGGCCACGAAGCGGAAGGAGACCGGCAGCGTGTGGATGGTCGCGGCGATGTCGAAGTTGCTCTGGTGGTTGGACATGAAGACGTAGGGCTGGCGCGGATCGATGTGCTCCTGCCCGTCCGCCTCCACCTTCACGCGGCAGATCGCCAGGCAGATCGCCACCCAGCGACGGGCGATCCAGATCACGGACTCGCCGCTTCGGTCCACCAGCCCGAGGACGATGGCCGGAATGCCCCAGACGATGGTGTTGAGGACGCAGAGCACCATCTTGAGGCCGGCCGTGATCACCTCGAGGGGCCGGGTCGGCGCCATGGCGGGATCCGGCGGTGCGGGACGGGGCCGCGCATCGGCCGACCCCTCCCGCGCGCGCAGCCGCGGCACCGCGGCTCCGGCCTCCGTCCCGGCTCGCGAATCCGCCTCCTCCGGGCGGGTTCCGGGCTCCGGAACGCCGCGGCGGTTGGCGATCGCCATCGGAGCTGCCCCCCTGCCGATCCACCGATCCGTCCCCGGGGGTCCGCGGCCGCCCGGGGAGGCCAGCCGCCCGAGAGGCTAGCCCGGATCGGCGCGGCGGTCCCACCGTCGACGACCGCGAGCCGGCAGGTGGCGGCGGGCGCGGGCGTCGGGTCCGCCTTGACGCGGCCCCCCCCCGGCGTGATGCTGGTTGGATCCACCCCGGGTCCCCAGGGAGAAGATCCCCCATGGCGAGCGTCAACAAGGTCATCCTGGTCGGCAACCTCGGTCGCGACCCCGAGCTCCGGTACACCAAGAACGGTCAGCCCGTCGCAACCTTCTCGCTGGCCACCAACGAGCGCTTCCAGAACCGCGAGGGCGAGGTGCAGGAGCGCACCGAGTGGCACCGCGTCGTGGTCTACGGCCGGGCCGCCGAGAATTGCGCGCAGTACCTCTCCAAGGGGCGCAGCGTCTACGTGGAGGGCCGCCTGCAGACCCGCGAGTGGGAGAACCAGGAGGGCCAGAAGCAGCGAACCACCGAGGTGGTCGCGCAGACCGTGCAGTTCCTCGGTGGCCGCGCTCCCGGCGCTCCGTCGGCCGCGGCGCCCGGCACGGGTGCGCCCACCGGCGAGGCCGGTGGCGCCCCGGAGCCCCCGGCGGGAGACGACATCCCCTTCTAGCTGCGGGGCAGGAGGTCGCAGTCGGCGCGCGGCTCACCCCTGCGCGCGGCCGACCCTCGCGCCGGGATCACGGCCGGGAGCGCATCCGCCGCACGAGGTCGTTGATGCGCTCCCGCGCCTCCTCGGGCAGGGCCTCGAACTCCACCCCCATGCCCGAGCGCGACCCGCCCCGCGTGGACCAGGCCACCCGGCCCCGAACCCGGAGCGGCTCGTCGTCTCCCGGAATCCGGAACTGCAGGCTGACCTCGCTCTCGGGCTCGAGCGGCCGATCGGTCTCGATGAAGATCCCTCCCTCGTTCAGGTCCCGGGAGAAGTCGCTGAAAAACGCGTCCACCGTCGAGTACTCCACGCGCACCACCACCGGCGCCCGCGGCGAGCGGCGCCGCTCGACATGGACCTCCACCTCACGGGGTGCGGCTGCCTCGCCTGCCCTGCCCATGGCCTCGCCTCCCGGCTTGCACGAGGACGGGGATCGCCTCCGGTCCCTCATCGACCCGACGCCGGCCCCCCTGAAGGCCCCGGAAGGGCACCGAGCTCCCGAAGGCTCGCGAAGCCCCGCTCCGCCACCACGACGTGGTCCACCACCCGCACCCCGAGCAGCTCGCCGGCCCGGACCAGTCGGTCGGTGACCTCCCGGTCCTCCGCGCTGGGGGTCGGATCCCCACTCGGGTGGTTGTGGGCCAGCACCAGGGCGGCCGCCCCCTCCCGGAGCGCGGGGCGGAATACCTCCCGGGGATGCACGAGGCTGGCGGTCAGGGTTCCCCGCGAGATGGGAATCTCCCGCAGGAGGCGGTGTCGCCCGTCGAGAAGGAGGGCCAGGAACTCTTCCTGGGGCGCACCGCGCAGGCGGGGGTGCAGGTGCCGGTGCACGTCGGCCGGACCGGTGATCGGATCACCGGGGGCGAGCCTCCGGGAGGCGATCCGGCGGCCGAGCTCGAAGGCCGCTTCGAGGCTTGCGGCCTTGGCCGGGCCCACGCCCGGGGCTCGCAGCTCGGCGGGCGCCGCCCGGGCCAGTGCCAGGAGGCCCCCGGCCCGCGCGAGGAGCAGGCGGGAGAGATCGAGTCCACCCCGGCCGGCGCCTCCGGTCCGCAGCACCAGCGCGAGGAGCTCGGCGTCGGAGAGCGCACCGGGGCCGAGTGCCCGAAGCCGCTCCCGAGGGGCCTCCCCCTCGAGCCGGGCCCCGGCGGACCGGGACGGAGGGGCTTGCGCCCGTGTTCGGCGCTCCATGGATCGCTCCGGCGGGACCGGGCGGGGTGAAGGCGGCCTAGAGGCTTCCGGACCGGCAGCGGGCCTCGGCCTCGCGGGCGCGCGCGAGGGCCCGGGCGAAGTCCTCGGGAGGCATCTCGGGCGCGATCAGGCTGCGGAGCGCGAAGTCGCGGGCGTCCGGGGGCTCGAGCTCCCGCACCCACGCCCGAAGCAGCGCCAGGTAGCCGCGGGCCGCGGCGGCGTCGCTGACCGCGGCGGACAGTTCGAGCGGGATGGCCGTCCGGTAGCGGCTCCCGTCGGCCATGGCGACGACGCCCGCAGGCGAGAGCTCTCCCAGCCTGCGCATGGCCGCCCGGTAGTAGGGATCGGTGAACGCCCCGCGCGGAGCGAGAGCACGGGCGAGACCGGAGGGATCGAGCTGCGCGCGGAGCGCGTCCTCGAAGGCCAGGGCGCAACCCGTCACGTCCTCGGGACGGAGCCGCTCGAGCGCCGCCCGGGCCGCCTCCACGGCGGCCGCCCCGCCGTCGGCCGGCAGCAGGTCCACCGTGAAGACGTGCAGGTCGCGCACCGGGTCGTGGCCGATGCGCTGGCGGAGCACGGGCGGCTCGCCCTGGGGCTCGGCGAGCTCCACCGAGACGAGCAGGTCGTTGCCCACCTGCTGGGCCTCGATCCCGGCGATGCCCGGTCCGCGCAGCCCTGCGAGCGCATCCCCGAGCCCGGGCCCGAGGGCGGTCTCGTTCAGGATCACCCGGAAGCCCGACCGCGCGTTCTGGATACGGACCTCGGCCGGGACCTCGGTGAGGAAGCTCAGCGCCGTGCGCCCGCCGAAGCCCACGAGGGAGAGGGCGCCGAGGGTGTTGGGGAGGGGCTCGAGCTCGAGCAGGACGTGATCCCGGGAGTCGTGCACCCGGACGTTCACCTCCTTCTGGCGGTAGCCGTCGAGAAACGCCCGGATGGTGACCGAGTCGCGATCGGTCGCCTCGACCCGCCTGGGCAGGACGATCGTGACCGGGGCCTGGGCCTGCTCGTAGGCCTTCTGGAAGTTGGCCCGGACGTAGAAGAGGTCGAGCATGGCACCCGGAGGCGTCGTCTCCACCTGGATGCGGCGCTCGCCGAAGTTGTGCCCGGGCCGGAGCCAGGAGAAGAGCTTCCCCGGACTCCACGCCGCCTTGTCCTCCGGGGCGAGGTGGATCACCTCTTCCGGGTGCGCGGCGGTCGGAAGCACTGCAAAGGCCGCGAGGGCGACGAGGGTGCCGAACAGGAGGGCGCGCGGTCGCGACAAGAAGACCCCCACGGGCGGAGGCGGACGGGGTGGGCAGGGTACCTGCGCACCCCCTCTCCCGCCACGCGGACTCGAGGTCAGCGGGGCGCGGCCACCGGTACCGCGGCCCTCTGCCGGTAGGGCCGCGGCGCGGGCTGGTCCATGCGGGCGCGGAGCTCGCGGTCGAGCTCACGGAGCACGTGCAGGGTCTCCGCCCGGCGGCTCCGCAGGAGCGCCCGCCGCAGGTCGGGCACCGCCCGGCGGCGAAGCGCCTCGTCGGCCAGGCGGCCGAGCCGGTGGCCGCGCTCCGAGGCCGGCAGCGCGACGACCTCGACGGCGTAGCCATCCACGTCCGAGAGGGCCCGGGCGAGCTGGGAGGTGAGCAGCTCCTCCAGCGCGGCGTCGCCCTCTTCGGCCGAGCCACCTGCGAGCGCCCGCCCGGCCATGGTCTGCGGGCCGGCACTCGCGGCTCCGGGAAGCCGGGGCACGCGCGGATCCCCGACTCCACCCGCCCCCGCCTCCCGGGCGACTCCTTCCCGGCTCGCCGCCAGTCCGGTCCGCGCCGCAGGCGCCGGGGTCACCGGGCGCAGCTCCTCGGGCAGCAGGGCCTCGGGCGCGTTGCCGGCCACCCAGACCAGCCCTGCCACGCCCGCCGCCAGCGCCAGCGGAACCACCGGCACGCCCCGCCACCGGCCTTCGAGGCGACCAGCGGCCTCGGAGCCCTCCTGCTCCGCAATCCGCGCGAGAATCCGCTCCGCCAGGTCGGGGGGCGGCTCCGGATCGTCGAGGCGGTGGAGGAGCTCCACCGTGCGCCGGAGCTCGGCGAACTCGGCATGGCAGGAGGCACACTCCGCGAGGTGGGATTCGACGCGGGACCGCTCCGCGGTGTCGAGCGTCCCGTCTAGGTAGGTGTCGAAGCGGCGTCGGATCCGCGAATGGGTCAAGACGAAGCCCCCCGTTGCTCTTCGCGCACGAAGGGTGCGAGCTCCTTGCGGAGGGCCTGGCGGGCGCGGTGGATCCGCGACTTCACCGTGCCCTCGGCGAGCTTCAGAACCTCGGCAATCTCCCCGTAGGAGAGTCCCTCGATGTCGTACAACACCACCGGCATGCGGAGCGTCTCGGGCAGGGCGAGCAGTGCGCGCTGCACCTCTTCGCGCTCCTCCTCGCCCACGGCCGCGGATTCCGGATCCCGGGGCGCCTCGGGCAGCTCGTCTCCCGCGGCCTGCCGCCGCTCGAGACGCTCCATGCGCTCCCGGCGGCGGCCGAGAGCGCGGCGCCGGTTCAACGCCGCGTTCGCGGCGACCCGGTAGACGAAGGTGGAAAAGCGCGATTCCCCGCGGAAGCGATGGCCATGGCGGTGAAGATTCAGGAAGGCCTCCTGGGCCACGTCTTCCGCCTCCTCGGGGTTGCCGAGCATGCGCAGCAGGAGCCGGTACACACGCCCCTGGTGCCGTCGCACCAGCGCGGCGAAGGCCTCCTCGTCGCCCGCCTGCCAGCGCGCCACCAGGTCCCGGTCGGGATCCACGACGTCGTGCCCGGTTCCGGGACGCGTCCCGACGAGGGGACGCCTCTCCGCGAGCTCCTGGTTCATGCGTCCCTTCAACGGCGTTCGACACCCGGCGGACCACTCGGGTTCCCGGCCGGAGCGCCCTCCCCTCCCGTGCCCGCGCACCGAATCCAGACACCGCTCTTGCCGCCGGTCTTGCGGACGAGCTGCACCTCGGAGATCGTCATCCCGCGGTCCACGGCCTTGCACATGTCGTAAACGGTAAGCCCGGCGGCCGTGGCGGCAACCAGCGCCTCCATCTCCACGCCGGTCCGCGCATGGGCCCGGACCCGGGCCTCGATGCGCACGCAGGAGGCGGCCTCGTCGGGGGTCAGCTCGACCTCGACGACATCGAGTGGCACGGGATGGCAGAGGGGAATCCACTCCGCGGTGCGCTTGGCCGCCTGGATCCCCGCGAGCCGTGCGGTCGCGAGGACATCCCCCTTGGGGGTCGCCCCCGATGCGATGCGCCGCAGCGTCTCCGGCTCCATGTGCACCTGCGCGCGCGCCACACACTCGCGCTCGGTCACCGGCTTGGTGCCCACGTCGACCATGCGCGCGCGCCCGCGTGAATCGAGGTGGCTCAGCTCGTCCGACACGCCGGTCTCCTCGCTGGAACGGGCCCGCGGGAGTTCGCGGCGACGGCGTCGCACCCGGAGCGGGCGGGACCGACGCCCGCCCGCCGATTCCTCCCGCTTCAGGAGGAGATGCGGTCGCGGACCCGCGCCCGGGCCGCGAGGACCTTGCGCAGGTAGCCGTCTCCGCCGATGCGCGAGCCCCAGAAATAGGCCGAAACGCCGTCCTCGAGGCCCAACCTGCGAATGTTCGTCGCGAGGATGAGGCAGCCCACCTCGATGTTGGTCTCGATGTGGGTCGGACTGCCCGCCGGCCGGAGTGCCTCGAACATGAACGGCATCACCTGCATCAGACCGAGAGCACCCTTCGGGCTGCGCGCGCCCGGCCGTGCGTGGCTCTCCACCAGGATCACGGCCGCCACGAGCTCGGGCTCGAGCCCGTAGCGCGTCGCGCAGACGGCCACGGCCCGGGCGATGCGCGCCACCTCGGAGGGCCGAAGCAAAGGGTTCGCCTGGGCGATCGCCTCGGCGACGGCGGCCACCCGGCGGGGCGCGACACCGCTCTCGCGCGCCGCGGCCCGGAGCGCCTCCCCGAGCCACCGGCGCTCGGCCGCCGTGAAGCGCTCCGAGGTGGCACCGATGAGCGGCGCGGAAGCCGGCTCGGACCCGGCGCGGGTCGGGGAAGCCGGCCCTGCCGGACCTCCATCGAGGTGCAGGAGCGCGAGCAGGACGAGAAGGAGCAGGCCACGCCGGCTCACGGTTCTCCCTCCCCGGGTCCTGGTGGCCGGGTCCTGGTGGGGTCCCCGCCGCGCCTATGCCGGCCCCGCGGAAGAGCGCCCGGGCTCCGGCCACGCCCTCGCCTCCGGCCGTCTCGCACCCGCCGTTGGGAGTGGGAGGACCCGTCTCGGCATCGGCAGCTCCAGGGGGAGCCTGCGTGCCCCGGACCGGATGGCAACCCCGCTCCGCCCCACGGCCCGGTGAGCGTACGGGAGGACCCCGCCCACC
>JALSIO010000005.1 GCA_026989995.1 Myxococcales bacterium | reverse complement strand
CGCACGTGAGCTCCACGAGTGCGGCCGCCTCCTCCGTCAGCGCCAGCCCGATGGTGCCCTCGCTGGTGGTCCGCCCCTCGCGCCGGGCCGCCTTGGCCAGGCCCCGCTCGCGGAGCAGCTCCACCGCCTTCTCGGTGTCCCCGCCCGCGTCTTCTAGGGCCTTCTTGCAGTCCATCATGCCTGCGCCGGTCCGCTCGCGCAGCGCCTTCACCGCCTGTGCCGAAATCTCCGCCACCGGTCCTCTCCTTCTAGGCGCCCTCGCCGGCCGTCCCCGGGGCCGGAGCCTCGGGGGGCGGCGGACCCTGCGTGGCGGGGACCTCCTCCTCGGAGCGCCGCCCGCCGACCGACACCGCCCCACCCGCCTGGCGTCGACCTCCGCGGCCGCGCCGGGGCGGCTGCTGGATCTCCACCACCTTGCGGCCGGTGGCCGGCGCCACCTCCTCCGGGGCCGCGCCCTCCGCCGGCCGCTCGCTCTGCACCCGAGCCTGGAAGATCGCCTGGCCCTCGATGCAGGCATCGGCGATCCGCGCGCAATAGAGCTGGATCGCGCGGGTCGCGTCGTCGTTGCCGGGGATCACGTAGTCGATGGGCTCCGGATTGCAGTTGGTGTCCACCACCGCCACCACCGGGATCCCGAGGCGCTCGGCCTCGCTCACGGCGATGTGCTCCTTGCCCACGTCGACGATGAAGAGCATGTCCGGGATGCGGCCCATCTCGCGGATCCCCTCGAGGGATTTGCGGTACTTCTCCACGGCCCGGTGGATCCGCGCGAGCTCCTTTTTCGAGAGCTCCGCGACCTTCTCCTCGTCCTCGAGGATCTCGAGCAGCTCCTTGAACCGGTCGATCGACTTCTTGACGGTGCGGAAGTTGGTGAGCATGCCGCCGAGCCAGCGGTTGTTCACGTAGAACTGGCCGGCGCGTTCCGCCTCCAGACGGATCGGCGCCTGGGCCTGGCGCTTGGTCCCGACGAAGAGGATCTTCCCCCCCGCCGCCACGGTGTCGCGCACCGCCGCGAGCGCCTCCTCCATCAGCGGGAGGGTCCGATCGAGGTCGATGATGTGGATGCCGTTGCGCTCGCCGAAGATGTAGGGGCGCATCCGGGGGTCCCAGCGGCTGGTCTGGTGCCCGAAGTGGACACCGGCTTCGAGGAGCTCCCGGATGGTCAGCTTCTTGCGCTCCACGACCTCCGCCGTGGTGCCGGGCTCCGTCGGCGCGACCTCCGAAGCGGTGGAAGCGGCGGCAGCGGTGTCGGCGGGGGGCGGCCCGGCGGCCGGGGCCTCGCCCGCCGCCGTGGTGCCGGGCGCAGGGGTGGGATCGGTGGTGGGGTCCACCATCGCGTTCTCCTTTGCGGTTCGACCTCCGCTCCGGCCGATCGGCCCCCGAAACCCGCGCCGTCCCGCCCGCGGGGAGATCCCCGCCCGGCGGGACGACCCGGGACCGCACGGGGCGGCCCGGAACGTGTGGGATCCGGCAGGGATAGCAGAGGCCCGGGCCCGCGTCAGGATCCCGGCCCCGGGGGACCGCCCGGGCCCGGGCCTCAGGTGGTGTACTCGGCGTTGATGCGGATGTAGTCGTAGGAGAGGTCGCAGGTCCACATCCGCGCCTCTCCGCTGCCGAGCCCGAGATCCACCTCGATGTCCACCTCCGGCGACCCGAGAGCGCGGGCGGCCCGCGCCCGCGCCGCGGGGCCGGCGGCCGCTCCCCGCCGGTAGACCGCCACCCCGCCGAGACGGATCTCGAGGCGCACCGGATCGAAGGAGACCCGGCCGGCCCCGAGGGTCTGCAGGATCCGTCCCCAGTTGGGATCCCCCCCGAAGATCGCGGTCTTGACCAGCAGCGAGTTCGCGATCCGCCGCGCCGCCCGGTCGGCCTCCCGGGTGTTCCGCCCGCCCGAGACCCGCACCCGCACCAACCGGCTGGCCCCCTCCCCATCCCGCGCGAGCTCGGTCACCAGGTGCTCGCACACCTCGAGGAGCGCGCCGAGCAGGCGCCGCCCCCCGGCCCCTGCCCCGCTCGCCAGGCGGGGGTGGCCCGCGGCCCCGCTCGCGAGCAGCAGCACCGTGTCGCTCGTGGAGGTCTCGCCGTCCACGGTGAGCCGGTTGAAGGTGGCGTCGGACGCTTCGCGGAGCAGGCGCCGGAGGCAGGCCGGGCTCACGGCGGCGTCGGTGAGCAGGAAGGCGAGCATCGTGGCGAGGTTCGGCTCCACCATGCCCGCGCCCTTGGCGATGCCGGCCACGCGCACGGCGGCACCGTCGACCCGGGTGGTGGTCGCGGCCGTCTTGGGGCGGGTATCGGTGGTGAGAATGGCCCGGGCGGCATCGGCGAGCCCTCCGGGCCGCAGCGCCTCCACGGCCCGCGGGATGCCCGCCCGGATCTTCGCCACCGGAAGCGGCTCGCCGATCACCCCGGTGGAGGCGCAGAGCACCTCCTCCGCATCGCAGCCGATGGCCCGGGCCACGGCATCGGTCACGCGCCGCGCATCGCGGAGCCCCCGTTCGCCCAGGCCGACGTTCGACACGCCGCTGTTGACCACGACCGCCCGTGCGCGGCCCCGGCGCAGCCGCTCCCGGCAGAGCGCCACCGGGGCGCCGACCACCGTGGAGCGTGTCAGGACGCCGGCGGCGGCGGCCGGCGCGTCGGCCACGAGAAGCGCGAGATCGGGGCCCGAGGCCTTGACCCCGGTGGCGACACCACTCGCCCGGAATCCCGGGACGGGCGGGAGCTCGAGGGGATCGGCCCCGACAGCGGCCATCTCAGGTGCGGGCCCCGCAGCACTTCTTGTGCTTGCGGCCGCTGCCGCAGGGGCAGGGATCGTTCCGGCCCACCTTGGCCGGCCGGGAGCGGCGCCGGACCTCCGGGCGGCTCCGGGCGTCCGGGCGGGCCTCCCGGGGCTGCCGGGCCACCGAGGTCCGGGCACCTTCGGGTGCCTCGGGCGACCGCTTCTCGACGACGGGCTCCGGCAGCACGAAGCGGAAGATCATCTCCACCGCCTGGGCGTCCACCCGCGCCTGCATCTCCTCGAACAGCGCGTAGCCCTCCCGCTGGTACTCGACCTTGGGGTCCCGCTGCGCGTAGCCCCGCAGCGAGACGCCCTCCCGCAGGCCATCCATGGTGTGGAGGTGGTCCTTCCACTGCACGTCGAGGATGCGGAGCAGGATGTCCCGCTCGAAGTCGGCGAAGGTGGGGTAGCCGAGCTCGCGGTACTGCAGGGCGAGCTCGTTGCAGCGTGCCGCCTTCTCGTCGAGGAAGGCGGTGAGCCGGTCCAGGATCGCCCGCCCGAGTTCCACCTTGTCGTCCGCCGGCCGACCGTCCACGACGAAGGGCGGCGCGGTGGGATCCATGGGCACGCCGAAGAGGGACTCGATGGAGCGCGCGAGCTCGGCGAGGGCCTCGGGCTCGGGATCGCCCTTGTCGGGCCAATGGGAGTCCAGGATCTCCACCAGGACGCCCTCGGTCATCTCGAGGACCTCCTGGTGGACGTTTTCCGCGGCGAGCACCTGCCGGCGGCGGCCGTAGAAGGCCTTCCGCTGGTTGTTCATGACGTCGTCGTACTCGAGCAGGTGCTTGCGGATGTCGAAGTTCCGCGCCTCCACCTTCTTCTGGGCGTTCTGGATCGCCTTGTTCATGAAGCGGTGCTCGATGGCCTCGCCGTCCTGGAGGCCGAGCCGCTCCATCCAGGGCTGGATCCGGTCCGACCCGAAGATCCGGAGGAGGTCGTCCTCGAGGGAGAGGTAGAAGCGCGAGCTCCCGGGATCGCCCTGCCGGCCGGCCCGCCCGCGGAGCTGGTCGTCGATGCGCCGGGACTCGTGCCGCTCGGTGCCGATGATGTGCAGGCCGCCTGCGGCCACCACCTCCTCGCGCTCCGCGGCGCACTGCGCCTCGAACTCCGCGAGGACCTTCGGGTAGTCGGGGTGGTTTTCGTCGTGCTTGCAGCGCGCGAGCGCCAGGAACTCGGGATTGCCCCCGAGCACGATGTCCGTGCCCCGGCCGGCCATGTTCGTCGAGATGGTGACCGCGCCCTTGCGGCCCGCCTGGGCCACGATCTCCGCCTCGCGCTCGTGGTGCTTGGCGTTCAGGACGTTGTGGCGGATCCCGGCCTTCTTGAGCCGCTTGGAGAGCGCCTCCGACTTCTCGATGGAGACCGTCCCCACCAGGATGGGCTGGCCGGTGGCGTGGCGCTCACGGATCTCCTCCACCACGGCGTCGAACTTCTCGCGCTCGGTCTTGAAGATCAGATCGTCGAGGTCCTCGCGGATCATCGGGCGGTTGGTGGGGATCACCAGGACGTCGAGGTCGTAGATCTTCGCGAACTCCGGTGCCTCGGTGTCCGCGGTGCCCGTCATCCCCGCGAGCTTCTCGTACATCCGGAAGTAGTTCTGGTAGGTGATCGAGGCCAGGGTCTGGTTCTCGCTCTGGACCGGAATCCCCTCCTTGGCCTCCACCGCCTGGTGCAGACCGTCGGACCAGCGCCGCCCGGGCATCAGCCGGCCGGTGAACTCGTCCACGATGCACACCTCGCGGCGGCCCGTCTCCTCGTTGATCCGCACCACGTAGTCCACGTCGCGCTTCTTCAGCGCGTGGGCGATCAGCGCCTGCTGCAGGGCGTGGAGCACGGGCAGCATGGCCGGATCGTAGAGATTCTCGATGCCGAGCATCTTCTCGGCCTTCCGGATGCCCTCCTCGGTGAAGGTGGCGGAATGCGCCTTCTCGTCGACCCAGTAGTCCCCGGTCTCCTCGATGCCCTGCTTCCAGTCTCCCTTCTCTCCCTTGACGAGGTGCGGGATCACGCGGTTGACCACCTGGTAGATCTGCGTGTTCTCCTCGGAGGGGCCGGAGATGATGAGCGGCGTTCGGGCTTCGTCGATGAGGATCGAATCGACCTCGTCGACGATGGCGTAGTAGAGCTCCCGCTGGACGCAGTGGTCGAGCGAGATCTTCATGTTGTCGCGCAGGTAGTCGAAGCCGAACTCGGAGTTCGTGCCGTAGGTGATGTCGGCGGCGTAGGCCGCCTTGCGCTCCGTGTCGTCGAGGCCGTGCAGGATGCAGCCCACCTCGAGGCCCAGGAAGCGGTGGATCTGGCCCATCCACTCGGCGTCCCGCCGGGCGAGGTAGTCGTTCACGGTCACGATGTGCACGCCCCGGCCGAGCAGGGCGTTCAGGTAGGCGGGGAGGGTCGCCACGAAGGTCTTGCCCTCGCCGGTCTTCATCTCGGCGATCATGCCCCGGTGCAGGGCGATCCCGCCGATCAGCTGGACGTCGAAATGGCGCTTGCCGAGCGTCCGCTTCATGGCTTCCCGGACGGTCGCGAAGGCCTCCGGCAGCAGGTCGTCGAGGGGCTCGCCGCGCCCGACCCGCTCACGGAACTCGCCGGTCCGGGCGCGAAGCGCCGCATCCGACAGGCGGGCGGTCTCCGGCTCGAGCCGGTTGATGCGCTCGACAAGGGGGAGCATCCGCCGCAGGATGCGGTCGTTCTGGGTTCCGACGAGCTTTCGGAGCAGGGACATGGGGTTCCGGATCTCCGGGGAAGGGGGTCGAGTGTAGGCGACCCCCGCGGGGGCAGCAAACCGCCCGGTCGGGACCGCGCCCTACCGGAGGAGCAGAAAACGCCGGGGGTCGATCGGTTCCCCGTTCACGAGCACCGTGTAGTGGAGATGGGGGCCGGTGCTGCGACCGGAGGAGCCGACTGCCGCAATGGGCTGGCCGCGCCGGACCCGCTGGCCCGGGCGAACGAACAGCCGCGACGCGTGCCCGAAGACCGTCCGGATGCCCCCGCCGTGGTCGAGGATCACCGCGCGTCCGAGTGCTCCCCGCTCCCCCGCGAAGACCACCGTCCCCGCCCCGGGTGCCCGGATGCGGGTGCCCGGCCGGGCCGCGATGTCCACGCCGGCGTGGAAGTCGGGCCGTCCGGTCCAGGGCGAGCGGCGACGGCCGAATCCCGAAGTCAGCCGGCCGTGCACGGGCCAGAGCACGGGCGCGGACACCAGGGGGCCGCGGCGCCCGAGGGCCTCGATCCGACCGTGAAGTCCCCCCTCGCCGAGGAGGTCGTCGAGGGCGCGGGTCCGGTCGGAAAGCCGGGCGAGAAGCGCGACGCGCACGGCGGCCTCGGCCGCCTGCTCCGGGGGCGGCGCCCCTTCCGCGCCGGCCGGCCCGGCCGCGCCCGTCGCCACGAGGCCGACGAGGGCCACCGCCGCCGCCCGGGCTGCGGGCCTCACCGGCGCCGCCCCTCGGCCTCCGGCGCGAGCCGAACCCGGAACCGGAGCTTCCCCATCTGGATCTCGTCGCCCTCCCGAAGGCACGCGCGATCGGCCCGCTCGCCGTTGACGAGGGTGCCGTTGGTGCTGCCGAGGTCCTGGACGAAACAGCCGTCGTCTCCCACACCGACCACCGCGTGGGCCCGGGAGATGGTGGGGTCGGACAGGACGTAGTCGGCGTTGTGGCCGCGGCCGATCACGAGCCGCCGGCGGTCGATGGGCAGCTCGAGGCCCTCGTAGAAGCCCTCGAGGACCACGAGCCATCCGTGCGCGCTTCCCATCGCCGGTGCCGGCCCCGGCGGCAGGGCCTCGCCGGCCACCTCGCCCGACGCTTCCACGGCACGCTCCTCCCGTTCCCATCCGCCCTGCCGGCCCGGATCCCCGGGCCTGCCGGCTGCCTGCCGGTGGAATCGGCCGGGAGCGGCCCGAGCTTGATCGGCTAGCCGGGGCGCCGGCTCGCGAGCAGGGCCCGCGCGTGGTCGAGCGTGGCCCGATCCACCCGCGCCCCGCCCGCCATCCGCGCGAGCTCGCGAACCCGCCCCTCCTCGTCGAGGGGTTCGACGCGGGTCACCACCCGGCCGCGCGCGCGGGACTTGGCCACTCGGAAGTGCTGGTGCGCCCGGGCGGCGATCTGGGGAAGGTGGGTGATGCACAGGACCTGGCGGCTGCCGGCGAGCTCCGCGAGCGCCGCGCCCACGCGGTCGGCCACCGCCCCCCCGATTCCCGCGTCCACCTCGTCGAAGACCAGCACCCCGCCGGGCGCGGCCCCGCGGAGCTCCACCTGCAGGGCGAGGAAGATCCGCGAGAGCTCGCCCCCGGACGCGACCTTCCGGAGGGGTCGGAGGGGCTCGCCGGGCGCGGCGGCGAAGCACAGAAGCGGGCTCTCGAGGCCACCCGGGCCGCAGGGCAGGTCCCCCGGGGCCTCGGCCG
>JALSIO010000004.1 GCA_026989995.1 Myxococcales bacterium | reverse complement strand
GCGGAGGCGGCCCGTGCGACCGCGACTCGCATCTTACGTGCGGAGCTCCTCGAAAATCAACGAGATCGTGGGGTCGAGGGTGCGGCGGACGGACGCGGCAGGCAATGACTGCCGGTCACCTCGCGGGTCGGGCCCGGCGCGGGCAGGCACTTCGGGCGACGAGCTCCTCGATCGGGTCCCTCGGGTTGCCACCGCAAAGACGGCGGAGCTCCGAGCCGGGCGGGGGAGGGGTCGGGGGAAGCTCGAGCACCACGGCGCGGTCGGCGGTGCCGACCACCCGCGGCGCCGTGATCCCCCGGTCGGGATGGAAGACCCGGTAGTCCGGGCCGTAGGTGCGAAGCAGCCACATGCGCGGGCTGGTCGCGGGCTGGCGGGGGAAGTGGAAGGCGCCCTGGTCGTCGGCGGCCGTGGCGCGGGCGTGGTAGACCGGGCGCCGGTCGGCCCCCATGCGCCCGGCTCCGAACCACGCCTGCACCACGAGGGCACCTACGATCGGGCCGCCGGTTCGCGCATCCACCACGCACCCGCGGACCTCGGGGAGCACGAAGGGGCCCGGGCTCGGTACACAGCCCCCGACGAGCGGCAGGGCGGCGAGGAGCGCGCCGGCCCTCCGCCCCGCCGGCCCCGCTCCGGCTGCGTGCCGCGGGCCGGGAGAGCTCAGCGGATCTCCGCGTCGAAGGACGGCAGTCGCTGGAATCGGTCGACGTGCCAGGCTTCGTCCCCGAACAGGGCCTGCAGCACCCGCAGCCGCTTGAAGAAGAGCCCCTCGTCCTGTTCGTCGGTCACACCGATGCCGCCGTGGAGTTGGATGGCGTTCTCCTGTACGAACCATCCGCCCCGCGTGAGCTGGGCCTTGGCCGCCGAGATCTCGCGCATCCGCAGCTCCTCGTCGTCGCTGTCGGCTCGCAGCGCCGCGAGGATCATGCACGACCGGCAGAGCTCGACCTCGGCGAACATGTCGGCGGCCCGATGCTGCAGGGCCTGGAAGGTCCCGATGGGCACCCCGAACTGCTCCCGTTCCTTCAGGTAGGCGATGGTGCGCTCGAAGAGCTCCTGGATCTCGCCCTGGCCCTCGGCGCAGGCCGCGGCGGCGCCGCGGTCGATGGCCCACTCGAGGTGCGGCAGGCCGCCCTCGGGATCTCCGAGCACCGCCTCGCGGGGCACCCGCACACCCTCGAGCTTGAGGAGGGCCGTGTGGTGTCCGTCCATGCCGTGAACCGGAAGGCGGCGGAGGCCGGCGCTCGGGGCCTCCACGGCGAAGAGGCCGATCCCCCCGCGGTCCCGGGGTCCGCCCGCGGTGCGCGCGGTCACGAGCACGAGGTCCGCTGCGTGTCCGTTCAGGACCCAGACCTTCTCGCCGTGCAGCACGAAGTCCGCACCCTCTCGCACCGCGGTGGTCCGGCAGTCGTGCAGGTCGTAGCGGCTCTGCCGCTCCGCGTAGGCGAGGGCGAGGGAGGTGGCGCCCTCGAGCATGGGCGCAAGCCAGCGCTCGCGCTGCTCCTCGCTGCCGAGCCGCGACAGGAGCCCTCCGGCGAGGACCACGGAGGGCAGGTAGGGCTCGGGGACGAGCCCCCGGCCGAGCTGCTCGAGGACGAGGGCCATGTCCACGAAGCACCCTCCGAAACCGCCCTGCTCCTCGGGGAAGCCGGCGGCGAGCCAGCCCATTTCGCCCATGGCGCGCCACACCTCGGGCTCCCAGCCCCGCTCGGTGTCGCGAAGCTTCCGGAATCGCTCGACGGGGGAATCGTTCGCCACGAAGCGGGCGACCGAGTCCACCACCATCTGCTGCTCTTCGGTGAGATCGAAATTCATCGGAGTCCCCGTCTTCCGCCCGGCCCGTGGAGTTCTCAGGCGCCCGGCAGCCGCAGGATGTGCTTGGCGATGATGTTCCGCTGGATCTCGTTGCTCCCGCCGTAGATCGTGGCCGCGCGGAGGTAGTTGAACTGCGAGGCGATCCACTGCTCCCAAGGCGGCAGCGCCTCCGGGGGCGAGTCGAACCAGCCGAGGGCGTCGTGCCCCATGGCATCCATGCAAAGCTCCGTGATCTCCTGGTAGATCTCGGTGCCGACGAGCTTGAGGATGGAGCTCTCCGGGCCGGGTGCCCGGCCGAGCTGCGCCGCCGCGAGCGTGCGGTTCTGGGCCATTTCGAGGGCCCGGAGCCGCATCTCGAGGCGCGCGATGCGGCGGCGGAAGTCCTCGTCGTCGAGGAGGGTCCGGTCGCCCACGGCCGTGCGCTGCGCCACGAACTTCACGTGCCGAAGCCACTTGGCGGACTCTGCCACGCCGCCGATGAGCGTGCGCTCGTGGCCGAGCAGCGCCTTGGCCATGGCCCAGCCGCCGCCCTCGGGGCCCACGCGGTTCGACACCGGCACCCGGGCGTTGGCGAACCAGGTCTCGGAGAAGGCGTCGGTTCCGCCGGTGGTGAGGAAGGGCTTGACCGTGATGCCCGGGGTATTGCGGAGGTCCGCGAGCAGAAAGGTGATGCCCTCCTGCTTCCGGCCCGAGTCGTCGGTCCGGGCCAGGAGGAAGATCCAGTCCGCGTACTGCGCGTCGGTCGTCCACGTCTTCTGGCCGTTCAGGACGTAGTGATCGCCGTCGCGCACGGCGCGAAGCTTGAGGCTGGCCAGATCGGAGCCGGCGTTGGGCTCCGAGTAGCCCTGGCACCAGACCTCCTCGCCCGACAGGATCTTCGGCAGGAAGCGCTGCTTCTGCTCCTCGGTGCCGTATTCGATCAGCAGCGGGCCCACCATGCCGATGCCGAAGGGGGAGAGTGCCGGCGCCCCTGCCCGCACGAGCTCCTCGCTGAAGATCGCGCGGCGTCCGATGTCCCAACCCGTGCCGCCGTACTCCTTCGGCCAGTGCGGCGCGACCCAGCCCTTCTCGAAGAGGATGCGGTGCCACCGCATCACGTCCTCGTGCGGGAAGTAGGCGTTGTTGCGCGCCTTCTCGGCGATGTCCTCGGGCATCGCCTTCTCGATCCAGGCCCGGACCTCCTCGCGGAAGGCGGCGAGCTCCGGCGTGACGGACATGTCCATGGAAAGACCTCCGGCTCGGATGGGCGGAGAGGACGCGTGGCCGCGCCCGACCGGGCACCACGGACGGCTCGCGGCGGGCCTCGCCGAAAGCCGGTGGGGCGACGAGGGCGCGAGCATACCCACCCCACGCGCGCGCATCCACGAAGCCGCGGCTGCCGGCCCGGAAGCCCGGGGGCGGCGCCCGACGGCGGAGGCCGGTGACTCGGCGTCGACCGCGAGTCACCGGCGCTTCCGGCTGCAGGCCCCCGCTAGGCCGGGCGACGGCGGGTGAGGGCGAGCCCGTTCTCGCGCATGACCTGCCGGATCTCGTCGTCCCCGAAGCCCTTCAGGTCGTAGACGAAGTCGGTGGGATCCGCGAGCCCCTCGGCGTGGGGGAAGTCCGATCCGAAGAGCATGTGGTCGGCGCCGATCAGGTTCCGCAGCCCCTCGAGGTCGTCCTCGTAGTAGGGCGAGACATAGACGTGGCCGAGGAAGCTCTCCACCGGGTCGCGGCGGAAGGCGCGCGGCATCTGGCCGAAGGCCTTGCGAAGCGAGGCCAGCAGCGGCGCGACCCAGGAGCTCCCGGATTCGATGGTTGCGACGCGCAGGTTCCGGTGCCGATCGAAGAGCCCGTGGCAGATCATGGCCGCCAGGGTGTCGCGGATCGGACTGATGGAGAGGCACTGGCGGAGCGGCCGGTAGCGGAAGGCCTCCATCTCGCCGCCCTCGCCCCACTTCTCCGCGTACTCGGTGGTCCCCGAGTCGCCCGCGTGGAAGGCGACCGTGATCCCCGCCTCGTTCGCGAGGGCCCAGAAGCGGTCGTGGCGGGGGTCTGCCGGCGAGCGGCTTCCGTGCGGGTGCGCCACCGGGCCCGCCCGGAGGCAGACGACCCGGGCGTCGCGCTCGAGGACGCGCCGGAGCTCGGCCTCCGCCCATTCCGGGTCCACCAGGGTGATGTAGGGCGCGGCGAAGAGCCGATCCCGGTAGCAGGTGCCCCAGTCCTCCTCCAGCCAGCGGTTGAAGGCGCCGAAGGCCGTGGTCACCGCCTCCGGATCGTGCTTCAGCGCCTCCTCCATGCCCACGCCGAGGGTGGGGAAGAGGAAGCAGGCCTCGATCCCCTGCTGGTCGAGGAGCGCGAGACGGGCGTCCCGGTCGCGGTAGGCGGCGCGAATCGGCTCGAGGTCGCCGAAGAGCTCGGCCACGTCCTTGCCCTCCGGATTCCGGCCCCGGAAGTAGTCGTCGAGGCTGCCCGGTCGCGCGACCGGGTCGAAGGTGGGGTTGGGGATGAAGCGGTTGATCCGGCCCCCGACGAGCAGGCGCTTCTTCCCGTCCACGATCGCCCACTGCATGCAGCGCTTGCGCATGGACCGGGGCACGTGGCGGATGAAGGCGTCCTCCGCCTCGTAGTAGTGCTGGTCCGCGTCGAAGGCTCGAAATCCGAGATCGGCCATCGTGCGTCTCCTCCCTGTCCGCCCTCGTGGTCGGGTGGCGGCCGTGCGCCCGGTCGCTCCGGACGCGGGCCGGAGGACGGCGCCGCGCCGAAGGCGCCGGGACCCGGTGGCCTCCGCTCCAGCCCGCACGCCTCATTCTGAAGAATCACGGAGTATATTTCAATGAATATTTTTGATTATCGATTCATCCCTGTGGTATAGACCGGGCATGGCACCGGGAACCCGGACGCGGGCGGGCAGCCCTCCGGCGCCCGTGGGCGCCGTCTCGGGGCGTCTCGGCATCGGACGGAGCCCCCGCCGGGACGGCGGCGCCAGCCCGGACGACGCCGCTTCGGATCCGCGCGGTCGCGATCTGCAGCGGCCGGCGCGTCCCGGCGGGCGTCGCGCGGCGAGCGAGCGCCGCCGGGAGGCCATCGTGCGCTCCGCCGCCCGCCGCTTCGGAGAGCGCGGCTTCGCGGGCACCACCGTCGAGGCCATCGCGGCCGGCGCCGGGGTGAGCAACGGCCTGCTCTACCAGTTCTTCCGAAACAAGGAGCACCTCTTCGAGGTCGTGGTCGACCGGGTGCTCCGGGAGTGGGTGCGGGCCATGGTCGCCCGGGAGGAGCCCGAGCCGCGGAGCGCGGCGGATCGGCTCGAGGGGCTCTTCCGCCGGTCGTACCACTTCGCGCGCAGCCACCCCCTGCTTCCGGCGCTGCTCTGCGGCGAGGCGGGCCGCGGCCGTCGCGGGACGGGGAGCGTCGCCCCCGAGCGGGTGGTCGCGCACCGCGCGCACGTGGCCCGGATCCTGCGCGAGGGGATCGAGTCGGGGGAGCTCGCGCCGGATCTCGACGTGGACGCCGTGGCCGACGTGATCTGCACGCTCCAGGTCGAGTACTCGGTTCGGGCGTACCGGCGCGATCCCCTCTTCCCGGTGAGCGACGCGCACGTGGACGCCGCGGTGCGCTTCATCCGGGACGCCGTCACCCGGAGGTAGGGCCCCCACCGCGGCGTCCGGTGCGGGCAGCGGGAGGCGCACCCGCCTGGCAGCCGGCGCCGCGGCCCGCGGCTGTGGGTGCTTAGACCCCGATCTCACGCAGGTCGACCACGGCCCCGTTCTCGAAGCCACCGCCCACGAGCTTCCACACGCCCCGTGCCGCCTCCTCGGGGCTCCGCAGCCCGCCCCGCTCGTGGAGCTCCACGAAGCGCCGCACCTCCGGGAAGTCGCGCTCCGGCGTCCGCCGGATCTGCTCCTGCATGGCGGTGGCCACCACCCCGGGCGCCACGGCGAGAAGTCGGACGCGATCGCCCCGGAGGCGCTGCTCCGCACCGGCCGTGCGCACCCACTGGTCGAGGGCGGCCTTGCCGGCGCAGTACGCGGACCACCCCGGATAGACGCTCCGGGCGGCACCGGAGCTGATCATCACCACGAGGCACGGCGCACGGGTTCGTCCGGCGGCGCGGAGGAAGGCGTCGCCGAGGATCTGCGGCGCGGCGCCGTTCAGCAGGACCTGGCGCCGGTAGGCCGCCGGGTCCACCTCCCCGGCGAAGCCGATGGGGTCGAGGGTTCCGGCAGCGTGCACGAACACCACCCGCTCGCCGGCGAAGCCTGCCACCTCGCGCTCGAAGAGCTCGGTGGCGGCCCGCCATCCTTCCGCGGTGGCGAGGTCCGCGCGCAGGTGCTCGAAACCGGATCCCCCGCGGCGGGAGACGTCGATCACCCGCGCGTCGGCAAAGGGGTGGGTCCGCGCGAGGGCGAGCCCGAGACCGCTCGACGCGCCGGTCACGATGAGAAGGGTGGCTCCCATGGGCGCGCAGGGTAGCCGAGTGGCATCCGGCGCGCGGGCGCGCGACTGTTCCCGGCGCCGTGGTGGAAGGAGGAAGCAGACCGCCTTCGACGCCGGGCCTGCTAGCCCTCGGGTGCGGCCTGCTCGTGCTCGCTGCTCCGGCGGCCGCAGGGCCGTGGTCGGGCGCGGAGGACGTGCTGCACCCCGAGGACCCGGCGATCCCGGGCTTCACCGGTCCCGCCGGCCCCGGGGTGGCGGAGCCGCCGAACGCACCGAACCCGGCCTTCGCCTTCTTCGCGGACCGGGTCGTCGCCTACGAGCCGGCGCCCGGCGTCGACCCGCAGTTCGGTGACCCCGAGCGGGCTCTCGGGCCGCCCACCGGAAGCCACGACGACAGCGTCTCGCTCGGCGATCTCGGCCCCGAGGAGCTCGCGGCGGGGCTCCCGCCCGGCTCGATCACCCTCGGTTTTCCCGCTCCCATCACCGACGGCCCCGGACCGGACTTCGCGGTCTTCGAGAACGGTTTTCCGGTCGGCAGCGGCTTCTTCGGGGAGCTCGCCTTCGTCGAGGTCTCCTCGAACGGCGTCGATTTCGCGAGGCTCCCGTCCCGCTCCCTCACGCCCGAAGCGGTGGGCCCCTTCGGGCTCATCGACGCCACCGAGGTCTTCGGCCTCGCCGGCAAGCACACCAACGCCGGGGGGCTCTCCTTTGGCACGCCCTTCGACCTCGCCGACCTCCGGAACCACCCGCTGGTCGGCGCGGGTCGCCTGGACCCGACGCGGGTCGTGCTCGTTCGGCTGGTGGATGTGCCCGGGAGCGGGGATTTCGCCGATGGCGCCGGTGCGCCCGTCTACGATCCCTGGCCCACCTCGAGCTCGGGTGGCTTCGACCTCGATGCAGTGGGGGTGCTGCACACCACGGCCTGCGCCAACGGAGTCGACGACGATGGCGACGGCGCCATCGAC
>JALSIO010000003.1 GCA_026989995.1 Myxococcales bacterium | reverse complement strand
CCTGGACCACCGCCCATCTCTGGCGCGAGCAGGAGGTCGCGAGCCTCCTCGGCATCTCCCGGGAGCGTTTCATGCAGGCGGGCCTCTTCCCGGTGGCGTGGACCCGCGGCTCGGAGTTCCGGCCCGCCCGGCGCCGCCCCGTCGGGGAGGTGCTCCGCTGGAACCGCTTCGACGCACCGCGCGAGGGGGCGCCGGAGCCGGCCGACCCCCGGACGTGGGGCGACCGGGAGGGGTGAGGCAGCCTTGCGCCATGCTCTGGACGGATCCGGAGCACGCGTGCACGCCTTGCACGGAGGACCTCACCTGGGTGACGACCCGCTCGATGCCGATTCCCGGTCTCGAGGGCACCGAGCACCGCGGCTTCGACGCGGTGCTCCACGTCGCCAACAGGCGCGTGCGCCTGCGGCCCTGCCGGGCCGCCGGCCGACGGAGCCAGCCTAGACGCGACGGTAGAGCTCGCCGCCTCCTTCCCGGAAGGCGCGGCTCATCTCGTCCATGCCCCGCCGCGCTTCGTCGCCTTGGGAGGCCGCCTCCCGGACCTTGCGGGTGATCTCCATGCTGCAGAAGCGCGGCCCGCACATGGAGCAGAAGTGCGCCCGCTTGGCGCCGTCGGCGGGGAGCGTGGCGTCGTGGTAGGCGCGGGCGGTGTCCGGGTCGAGGGAGAGGTTGAAGTGGTCCTCCCACCGGAACTCGAAGCGCGCCTTCGAAAGCGCATTGTCCCGAAGCTGCGCCCCGGGGTGGCCCTTGGCTAGGTCCGCCGCGTGGGCGGCGATCTTGTAGGCGATGACGCCCTGCTTCACGTCCTCCCGGTCGGGGAGGCCGAGGTGCTCCTTGGGCGTCACATAGCAGAGGAGCGCCGTCCCGTACCATCCGATCATCGCCGCACCGATGGCCGAAGTGATGTGGTCGTAGCCGGGGGCGACGTCCGTCGTGAGCGGTCCGAGCGTGTAGAAGGGCGCCTCGTCGCACCAGGCGAGCTGCTTGTCCATGTTCTCGCGGATGAGGTGCATGGGCACGTGCCCGGGGCCCTCGTTCATGACCTGGACGTCGAACTCCCAGGCCCGCCGGGTCAGCTCGCCCTGGGTCCGGAGCTCGGCGAGCTGGGCCTCGTCGTTGGCGTCCTCGATGCTCCCGGGCCGGAGGCCGTCGCCGATGGAGAAGGAGACGTCGTAGGCGGCCATGATCTCGCAGATCTCGTCCCAATGGGTGTAGAGGAAGTTCTCCTGGTGGTGCGCGAGGCACCACTGGGCCAGGATGGAGCCCCCCCGCGAGACGATCCCGGTGCGCCGCCTCGCGGTGAGCGGGATGTATCGGAGCAGCACCCCGGCGTGGATGGTGAAGTAGTCGACACCCTGCTCGGCCTGCTCCACGAGCGTGTCGCGGAAGACCTCCCAGGAGAGGTCCTCCGGCCGGCCTCCCACCTTCTCCAGGGCCTGGTAGATCGGCACCGTGCCGATGGGGACGGGGGAGTTTCGCACGATCCACTCCCGGGTCTCGTGGATGTTCGGCCCGGTGGAGAGATCCATGACCGTGTCCGCGCCCCAGCGGATGGCCCAGACGAGCTTGTCGACCTCCTCCTCGATGGAGGAGGCCACCGCGGAGTTGCCCAGGTTGGCGTTGATCTTCACCAGGAAGTTCCGCCCGATCACCATGGGCTCGAGCTCGGGGTGGTTGATGTTCGCGGGGATGATGGCCCGTCCGCGGGCCACCTCGCTGCGCACGAACTCCGGCGTGATCCGACGGGGGATGGCCGCCCCGAAGGACTGCCCCGGGTGCTGGACGGCGAGCTCCCGGTGGCGCTCGGCGTCCTGCTGCTCGCGGATCGCCACGAATTCCATCTCGGGCGTGATCCGACCCTTGCGCGCGTAGTGCATCTGCGTGACGCGGCGGCCGGGAAGCGCCCGCAGCGGAAGCCGACGCCGCTCCATGCGGATGGGCTCGGCGGCCGGATCCGCCTCGCGCTCGCGGGCGTATGCCGAGCTCGGAGCGGAGAGCTCCTCCACGTCGCCCCGGGCGCGGACCCACCCCTCCCGCACACCGGGAAGGCCCCTCCGCACGTCGATCTCCACCTCCGGGTCGGTGTACGGACCGGAGGTGTCGTAGACCGCGATGGGCGGATTGGGCTCGTCGCCGGAAGCGGTCCGGGTCGGCCCCTGCGCGATCTCCCGCATGGGCACCCGGATCGAAGGGTCCGAACCCACGCGGTAGACGCGGCGGGAGCCGGGCAGCGGCCCCCGGGTGATCCGCGCCGGATCGGGGGCGCGATCCGCGCGGCGGGCCGGGCGCTTCGGCGTCGCCGGGCTCCCGACGGTGGACCTGGCGGTCGGCGTGGCGGTGGGCAATTCGCTCATCGGGCTCTCCCTCCCCTCCGCCCCGGGCTGTCGGGGGGTCGGGGGCGGCTCGGCTCTGGCGCGGGAGGGATGGAGTCGCTTCCCTACGCCGGTCTCAACCGGATCAGGTTCAGGGGCTTCGCAGCGCACCGCGGGGCTCCCTCCCGGTTCCCACGCGGAGCTGCGTCTCAGGCCGTGCTCGCGGCCACACCCAGCGAACGCGGGTAGACTACCCCCCCTGCCCGCGGGCGGCCACGGCGTCGAGGACGCCGCCGGGGCGCGCGCGGAACTCGGGCTCGGGCCCGCGCCGGGCCTCTTTCGGAGGCTCCATGGGGAGGCGGCAGGCAGCCGAGCGCGCCGCGGCCCTGGCGCTCCTCGCCCCCTTCGCCCTCTTCCTGGCGCTCTCCGTGAACTCCGCGGTGCTCCGGCGTGCCGGAACTCCGTGGGCCTTCGTGCGCGGCGCCGCCACCGAGGCCGCGCTGCCGGAGGTGCTCGGCCACTGGCCGTGGGCCGAGCCGTCGCGACGTGTCCTCCGGGTGGGTGATCGGGTGGTCTCGGCGGGTGGGCAATCGCTACGCGGCGCGAGTGCGCTGGACTACTTCACGACCCTGCTCGCGGAGAAGCGACCGGACCTCCGGGTCGAGCTCGAGATCGAGCGCGGCGGCCGTCGAGAACGCGTGCTCGCGCCGCTCGACACGCACGTCCTGCTCTGGCCGCTGCCACTCGCGGGCACGCTGCTCTGCGGGACGGCCCTGGGGCTCTTCCTGCTCGCGCCCCCCTGGCTCCGGGTGCGCCCGGTTTGCGATCTCCTCGCCGTGCTCGGCTTCTTCACCCTCTCCTTCTTCGGCGGGGGGCCGCGCGAGGAGACGCTCGCCGCCGTCGCGCTCTTCGGGGGCACCCTCGCGGTGCTCCCCGGCGCCGCGGTGCGCGCGGTCTACTGGCTGCCCACGGTCTTCGGGGCGCAGGCCCCGCCCATGCCCCGCTGGCCGTGGCTGCTCGGCATCCTGGCGCTCTTCGCCCTCGGCACCCGATTCGGCTGGCCGATGACCCCGGAGCAGGGACTGCGTGGCACGGCGCTCGTGGTGGCGCTGCTGCTCCTCGTGGTGGGCGTTCGCACCCTTCACCTGCTTCGGACACTCCCCCGCCCCGTCCTCCGCCCCGGCCGCCTGCTCCTCTGCGGGGTGCTCGCCGGCATCAGCGGCCCGCTGCTCGGCGCCGCGGCCACGGCCCTGCGCCCCGAAAGCCTGGTGCTCTTCGTCTCGAGCCTCGGGACGGTGGTGCTGATTCCGCTCGCGGGCATCGCCTCCGTGCTCCGCCACCGCTTCTTCGGAATCGACCGGGTGGTGAGCGCCACCGCTTCCTACACCGTCGTGGTGATGGGGCTGCTCGCGGCGCTCCTGGCACTGGTTCCCCCGGTGGCCGCCCGGCTGGCCGCCGCCACCGGCCTCGACGCCAACGCCACCCAGCTCGCGCTCTCCGTGGCCCTCGCGGCGGTGGTGGTCCCGCTCAACCGGCACCTGCGGCGCCTGCTCGACCGCGTGTTCTTCGCCGAGCGGCACGCCCTCGAGGCCGGCGCCGAGCGCATGCTCGAGGACCTCGGCCGCGCCCGGGAGCCTCTCGAGCTGCGGCGGCTTTTCGCCGAGCGGGTGGAGGAGCTCCTCCGGCCGCGCGAGCTCGTGCTCTACGCGCGGGCGGGATCCCCCCCGGCGGGCCCCTTCGTCCCGGTGCTCACGCGGGGCCGCGCGGAGGCACCGGCCTTCGAGGCCGGAGGGCGGATCGCGGCCGCCCTGCAGGAGCGCGGCGCCCCCCTCTCCGGCGAGGAGCTGGCAGAAGCCGCGGACGGGGACGCGGAGGCCACCCGCCTGCTCGAAGACCTCCGGCCGGCGCTCGCCATCCCCATCCGGGGCGAGGAGGGGATCGAGCTCGTCGTCTCACTCGGGCCCAAGCGGTCCGGCGACCGCTTCACCCGGGTGGACCGGGCGCTGCTGCGGGCGGCGGCCGACCAGGCCCGGGCGCTCCTGCGGCGTCTCCGGGATCAGGCCCGGATCGACCGCGAGCGGGCGCTCGCCCGCGAGCTCGCCCGCGACCGCGACCGCGCCGACGACGCCAGCGCCGCCAAGACGCGGCTTCTCGCCGCCGCGAGCCACGACCTGCGTCAGCCGCTCCACGCCCTCGGGCTCTTCGCGGGAGCGCTCCTCGAACGCGTGCGCGAGCCGGGGGAGACGCGGACCATCGCCCTGCACATCGCCGAGTCCACGCGGGCCCTCGAGGCCATGTTCGACGGACTCCTCGACCTCTCCCGGCTCGATGCCGGTGTGGTGGAGGCGCGCCCCGGGTTCACCCCCCTCGCGCCGATCCTCGACCGCCTGCGGGCCGAGTTCGCGCCCCAGGCCGCGGCCCGCGGGCTCGACCTGCACATCGACGACACGGACCAGCACGTATGCACGGACCCGGTCCTGCTCGGGCGCATCCTCTCGAACCTCCTCTCGAACGCCATCCGCTACACCGGATCCGGACGGGTGGAGCTCCGCGCGGCTCGCGACGAGGAGGCCGTGCGCCTCGAGGTGCGGGACACCGGGCCGGGGATCCCCGAGGAGGCGCGGGCGTCGATCTTCCGCGAGTTCCGGCAGCTCGAGGGCGAGGGCCGGGCCGCTCCGGATGGCCTCGGGCTCGGCCTGTCGATCGTCGACCGCCTGGCCCGCCTGCTCGGCCACCCCCTCGAGCTCCGCTCGAGCCCGGGCGAGGGCACCACCTTCTGCCTCCGGGTTCCGCGCTCGGCCGACCACCCCGGCGCGGCGGCGCCGGCCCGCGCGGAGGCGCGGCGCGACCCCCTCCGCGGCCGGGAGGTCCTCCTGGTGGAGGAGGACCCGGGCGCCCGCTCCGAGACCGCCGCGATGCTCGAGGAGCTCGGCCTGCGCGTGTGCGCGGCGGGCTCGCCGGCGGAGGCGGAGGCGCTGCTCCGCCACGGCGACGCCGAGCCCGAGGCGATCCTCGTCGGGGACGACCCCGGCGCGCCGCTGCGCGGGAGCGAGGTGGTGGCCCGCGCCCGGGAGCTCCTCGGGACGAGGCTGCCCGCGGCGCTCGTCGGCGGCGAGACCGACCGGGAGCGCATCGAGGCCCTCCGCCGCGCCGGCCTGCCAGTGCTGCGCAGGCCCGCGACCCCGGCGCGACTGCGCGCGCTGCTGAGCGCGCTGCTCGGCGGCGAAGGCCCGGGCACCCCGCCGCGGGGCACCTCGGGCGGCGCGCGGACGTAGGGCCGTGGTTCGCGGGGTTTCGCTCGTCCCGCGCTCGGGATCCGCTCCTGGGGAGGGATGCCTCCCAGGGCCCGGTGGGCCTTCCCCTTCGCCCGGAACGGGATGCGCCGTGCCTGGACCTAGTCCGCGGGCTCGGGCTCGCCCCGGCTTCGCCGGAGCTCCTGGAGGGCGAAGGCGGCCTCGGTCCGGTTGGTCACGTCGAGGGTCTCGAAGATGGCGGCGAGGTGGGCCTTCACGGTGCCCTCGGCGATCCCGAGCACACCGCAGATCTCCCGGTTCGTGAGCCCGCGCGCGAGGAGCTCGAGGACCTCCTCCTGGCGCGCGGTGAGCGCCCCCGCGCGCCTCCGCCGGCGCCGCGGCGGCCGGTCCGGCGGCTCCGCCGCCGGCGCGGGCGCCCGGAGCATCTCCGGCGGGATGTAGACCCCCCCGCCGAGGACGAGGCGAAGGGCACCGAGCAGCACGCCACGCCGGGACGACTTGGGCACGAAGCCGGCGGCACCGCCGTCGATGGCGGCCCGCATGGCCGCCGGGTCGTCGCTCGCCGAGACCATCACCACCGGCAGGGCGGCGTCGTGGCCGCGGAGCTCCCCCAGCAGATCGAGACCGCTGACACCGCCGAGATCGAGGTCGAGAAGGACGAGGTCGAGATCCGGGTGCTCGCGGACGGCCGCCAGGACCTCCTCCCCGGATCCCGCCTCGAGGAGCGCGACCTCGGGGGCGAGCTCGCCGAGAACGTGGAGGAGGCCGGCGCGAAAAAGGGCGTGATCGTCGCAGACCAGGATCTTCACCCGGCCATTGTCCCCGATCTCCGGCCCGGGCGCCCGCCGCCGCGAGATCCGGGCCCTCTCAGTCCTTCATGAGCCGCGAGAGGCCGCCGAGCAGCGACCCCTCGCCTTGCGACTCCCCCCCGGAGGATGGAGCGCTCGCGAGGATGCGATCGGCAAGGCGGGAAAAGGGCAGGCTCTGCAGCCACACCGTGCCGGTGCCCCGGAGCGTGGCCAGGAAGAAGCCCTCCCCACCGAAGAACATCGACTTCAAGTTGCCCGCCCGGGCGATGTCGTAGTCGACACCGGGTGTGAACGCCACGAGGCAGCCCGTGTCCACCCGGAGCGTCCCACCCCGGAGCTCCTTGCGGACCACGGTGCCTCCGGCGTGCACGAAGGCCAGCCCGTCGCCCCGCAGCCGCTGCAGGATGAACCCCTCCCCGCCGAAGAAGCCGCGGCCGAGCCTGCGGCTGAAGGCGATGCCGATCTCGGTTCCGAGCGCCGCGCAGAGAAAGGCATCCTTCTGGCAGAGGAGCTCGCCTCCGAGCTCGCCGAGATCCATGGGGAGGATCTTTCCCGGGTAGGGGGCCGCAAAGGCCACCCGGGCCTTGCCGGTTCCGCGGTGGGTGAAGTGGGTCATGAACAGCGACTCGCCGGCCAGCGCCCGCTTGCCCGCGTCGAGGACCCTGCCGAGGAGACCGCGGTCCGGTGCGGAGCCATCGCCCATGCGGGCCTCGAACTCGATCCCCTCCTCCACGTAGTTCATCGCCCCGGCCTCCGCGACGACGGTCTCCCCGGGGTCGAGCTCCACCTCCACGATCTGCAGGTCGTCGCCGAGGATCTCGTAGTCGAGCTGA
>JALSIO010000002.1 GCA_026989995.1 Myxococcales bacterium | reverse complement strand
CCGCACCGTGCCGCGCGGACCCTCGATCTCGAAGCGGTCGAAGTGGATGGTGCTCTCCCCCACCCGGAAGGGTGCCGGGACCCCGCCGCGGGCGGCGCCGTCCCACCGTCGCCGGCGCAGCAACACCCGCACACGCGCGAGCAGCTCGTCGAGCTCGAAGGGTTTCGTGAGGTAGTCGTCCGCTCCGGCCTCGAGGCCGCGGACGAGGTCGCCGGCCTCGTCCTTGGCGGTCAGGATGAGGATGGGCAGGAGGTTCCCGGCGGCCCGGGCCCGTTCGGCCACCTCGAAACCCGAGATCCCCGGGAGCATCAGGTCCAGGATCACGAGGTCGAAGGCCTCCTCCGGGTCCGTGAGCCGCTCGAGGGCCTCCTCGCCCTCGCGGACGATGGCGACCTCGTGTCCTTCCTCCTCCAGGTTGTAGCGGAGGCCTTCGGCGAGGTGCTCCTCGTCCTCGACGATCAGGATGCGGGCCACGCCGCCTCCCGGGGCCGGTCGCGCAGCGGGCGCGCCCGGGGGAGGGTCTCGTCGGCGAGCCGCAGGTTCACCCGGAAGCGGCTGCCGCGCCCGATGCCCTCGCTCTCCGCCGTCACCCGCGCGCCGTGCTGCCGCAGCAGGCTCCGGACGACGTAGAGTCCGAGGCCGAGGCCCGCCGCCTGCCGCTGGACCTCGCGGCCCACGCGGTAGAAGCGCCGGAAGATCTTGCGCAGCTCCCGGGGCGGGATCCCGATCCCGCGGTCCTCGATCACCACCTCCACCCGGTCGTCTCCCCGGGGCTCGACCCCGATGTGCACCTCCACCTCTCCGGCCGAGTACCGCACGGAGTTGTCGAGAAGCGTGCGGAAGCACAGCGCGAGTTCGGCGGCATCCCCGCGCACCCGCAGGCCGTCGGGCACGGCGAGCGAGACCGCGTCTTCCGGGAGGTGGTGTCTGCGGCGGGTTTCGGCCGCGCTCCGGGCGAGGAGGTCGCCGAGGTCCACCGCCTCCTGCCTGGGTCGCTTGACCCGCGCCTCGGCCCGCGCCGTGGCGAGGACCTCGTCCACCACGGTGCCGAGCCGCTCGAGGTCGTCCGCCATCCGGGCCAGGAAGGCGCGCCGGCGCTCCGGACCCGGATCGTGCCGGACCAGGGTGTCGAGGTAGAGCCGGAGGGAGGCCAGGGGCGTGCGGAGCTCGTGGGTGACCGCATCCAGGAAGGCCTGCTGGCGCTGCGCGAAGCGGATCTCGCGGATCAGCCACGCGATCAGCAGCAGCAGGCCCACGATCAGCAGGAGGAAGAAGAGGCTCCCGAGAATGAGGAGGGTCCAGTGCAACGAGGTGAGACCCGCCGCCACCGGCGAGGGATCGAAGACCACGAGGACCTGCCAGCCCACGGCGAGCGCCACGGCGAGCACGACGAGCGTGATCCCGAGGGTCAGGGGCAGGCCGATGGACCGCCGCGACAAGGCACCTCCGCGGGCCGGCGGCGGGATGCCTGCCGGCCCTTCGCGGTGGAGGTTAGGATACCGGCCTCCCGCCCGGGCCGCGGGCGGAGTGGCCGGGCCTGCGGGGCCGCCATCCGGCGCGATCGCACCGGGGCGGCGGCTGGCAGCCGGAGCCGGGGGAACCGATGGACCACGCCCGCCGCGCAACGCACCGCCGATCGCGACCCCGCCCGACTCCCCGGGTGCTCGCACTGCTCGCCGCCCTGCTCCTCGCGGGCGCGGGATCCGCGCCGGGAGATGGGGATCTCCCCGACGCCGTGCTGCCGCCCGAGGACCGCTGCCCCGTGATCTCACGCCCCGCCACCCCGGGGGCCGAGGACGCCTCGGCGATCCGGCTCCGGGAGGGCATGGTGCTCGGCATCGAGGACCTCTTCGCCCTGCGGACCCTGCTCCCGGAGGAGGTCTGGCAGCACCGGGAGGTCTTCTTCTACGAGGGCATGCGCCTCGAGATCGGGCCCTGCCACCGCCGCTACCCGGTGCCCGCGCACTGGTCCCGCGCGACCGGGCGCTTCGCCGGCCGCGTGAAGCTCGACGAGGAGGGCAACCTCCGGGGCTACGTGGCCGGCGTCCCCTTTCCGCCCGGGGCGATCGACGAATCCACGGATCCGCTCGCCGGCCTGAAGTGGGCCTGGAACCTCGAGCTCCGCTACCGCGGGTCCGGTCCCGTGGGGAGCTTCCGGCTCACGGACATGCCGAGCCGCCTCGGGAGCGTCGAAACGTACGAGGGCGATTTCTTCCTGGTCCGGACGCGGGGGCGCTCCGACCTCCCGGAAACGCAGTACGTGGTGCCCGAGGCCGAGAAGAACCTCTGGGTGGCGGGGGGACGCTTCCACGAGCCCACCAACGCCCGCCACCTGGCCTGGCGGCAGTTTCGACCGGACCGCTCCCTCACCCGCTACAAGGAGGCCGACGACACCTTCGTCTACGTGCCGACGATGCGGAAGACCCGCCGCGCGGCCAGCACCTGGGTGGACGGGCTCTTCACACCCCGGTACACGGTGAGCGGCGACTCCGGCGGCGGCCCCGTCCCCTTCGGGGCGAGCGAGTTCGGCGTGCAGGGGAGCATCCAGCCCACCGCCGGACGGTCCGCAGCGGCGAGCGAGCACATCCGCAGGGGCTTCACCGGCCTCGCCATCCGCCCGAACGCCTGGCACTTCCGCTACGCGGGGGCGCGCGAGGTGCTCGCCCCGCTGAATGGAGAGCGGCCCGGCTGGCCCCTGAACCCCGACCGGAACTTCGGACCGAGCGGGCTGTCGGTCGCCACCGACCGCTGGGACGTCCGCTACGCCGTGGTGATCGAGGGGCTCGCGAAGCGGCGGCTCGACGACGCGGCCCACCTGAAGCTCTACGTGGACTACCAGACGGGCCAGCCGCTCTACTACATCACCCGGCGCTCGAACGGGCTCCTCCTCGAGGTCGGCATCCTGGTCCACCGCTTCAGCGACGACACCCACGACTACCCGCCCACCCCCGACGGCGGGAAGGCCTCGGTCTTCGATCCCGTCGCCGCGGTCTTCCACTCCACCGCCGAGGGGGGAACGGGCTGGCGGCGGGAGTCCTACGACGTGCGCTCGGTGGGCGTCGACCCGGACACCCTCCGCGAGATGACCTCCGTCTCGGCGCTCACCCGACGCGGGCGCTGAGCAACCCACCGCGGGGGAGCGCCCCGAGGCGCCGCCCGCAATGACCGGGCGGCCGCCCCCGGTCGGGCGCGGCACCGCGGGGGGCGACCGGACCTGGCCGGCGACCCGAGAGCTCTCCCAGGCCGGCGGACCCTCCCCGGCCCCGCGAGGCGTGGCCTAGAACGTGTACCGGAGCCGCAGGAAGGCCTCGTCCCGGTCCCGGACCACCGCGAGCCCGTTCTCCTCGAAGGTGCGGTAGGCGTAGCTCCGCCCGACGTTCTCACCCGCGGTGGCCAGGGGGTTCAACTCCATATGCCTCCGCTGGTAGCGCCCCCAGAAGAAGGCCACGCCCACCTGGGCCGAGAAGTTCTCCGTGAACCGGTACGTCACCGAGGGCAGCAGCGCGCCCGATCCCGAGTTGAAGTGGTACACGACCGTATTGGAGGCCAGCAGCCGGTCCTGGAAGTAGCCGGTCTGTACCGTGAAGGTCGCGAGCACGTTGAAGGGCCCGGTCCCCGCCGTATCCCTCCGGTAGCCGTCGATGTACTGGAAGAACCACTGGCTGTTGAGGAAGAACGTGCGGTTCTGGTTGAGGAAGTTCACGAAGGTGGGCCGGTCCACCGAGATGGTGACGTTGTACTGGTCCACCGAACGGATCCCGTCGTAGACGTTCCGATCGGCCACCGGGATGTCGTGGATCCAGGTCGCCTCGAGACCCCAATTCGACTTGGTCACGTCCTCGGCGAAGTCGAGAGAGAAGCCGAGCACGTTCCGCTTGTCGTAGCGGAGCACCCCCTCTCCGCCAGACTGCCAGCTGAACACGCGACGCCCGTAGCGACCGTTTCCACCCGCCCGCACCGTGTTGCGCAGGGTCCCGATGACAGCGAAGAGGGACTGCACGTTGGAACAGAGCTGGGGCGTCGCGAACGAACAGCGGTTGGTCGCGTAGAGCTGGGTCGGATCCAGCGCGGTGATGGCGGTGGGGTTGGTGGCGTTGGTGGAGAAGGCGACCAGGAGCATCAGGTAGTTCCACGAAAGCGCCGCCATCTCGGAACGGAAGGGCTGGCCGGTGAACGGGTGGACCAGCGCCTTGTCGGTGTTGGACCCGGGCGGTGCCCCGAAGCCGTCCGCGGCGGTGGTGCCGTCCACGTTCGGGTCATAGCCCGGATCCGCGGGCCCGCGGCAGCCCGGCAGGATCAGGAGCTGGCCGCCCTCGAAGCGGGTGCAGACCGGCCCGCCCATGAAGCCGACCGTACCCGGCTGCGGCACGGCGGCCATCGTGTTCCAGAACACCCCCTCCGTCCCCTCGAAGGTGGGGAAGGATTGCACCAGGGCACTTGCCTCGGCGTTCAGCAGGTCGATGCCGTCGGCACCGCAATCGATTCCGTAGAACGGCCCGCATCCGAGGAGGGCCTCCTGCTCGTCCGTCAGGAAATTGGGGAGGTTGGGGAACGTGGGGTCCAGAATGCCGGCGGCGCAGGCGGCACCCACGCAATCCATCGGATCCAGGTTCAGCGCGACCATCACGTTCAGGGCATCGGCGAGGGGAACACCGCCGATCGCGCTCAGGATGAGGGCTCCGTCCCCGGCGCCGTTGACCACGTCCCCGGCGATGATCCGCCCGATCGCCCCCGCGATGCCGAGCGGCGTGGCGGTGGTGTCCTGGCTGTTGAACACCGACTGCGCGCACACCGAACGGTCGAGGGCGCTGAAACCCACGGTCGTCGCGCAGATCATGGCGAAGAGCTGCTGGTTGACGGAGTGGTTCGCAAGCGCCTCGGCGGGGGTCAGACAGGCCGGCTCGGTACCCGTGGTGCAGGAACCCCGGGCGTGGAGTTCCCGGGGGCGACCGGTCCTCGGGTCCACGTTGCGTTCATAGGTCGTGATCCGATCGATGTAGGGGAGGTCGTTGAATCCGTAGAAGTTGCTGATCTGGAAGCTGAAGCGGTCCCACCGGAACTCGAGCCGGGCTCCGTACTCGAGCCCGTGCCAGCTGTTCCAGGGGTTCGGGGGCCGGACCTCGCCGGCCAGCGCATAGCCCGTGATCCCGTGGGCCCAGAGGGCCACGCTCTTGTTGCACACCGGATCCGGCGTGAAGGGCTCCCCACAGCGACCGAGGTCGTTGGGCTCGAACTGGTCGAAGTTGAAGGCGAACTCGAGCCGGACGTCCTCCAGCGGCCCGACGGTGTAGAAGGCCCAGACCGCGCGCACGGACCAGAGGGCGATCCGGGATTCCTCGAGGCTCGGGAGCGAGGCCAGGGCGAGGTCCACCGGGTTGAACTGGTCGGTGGTTCGGAAGAGCTCGGTCTTGCCCCAGACGATGTTCTGCTTGCCCGCCCGGATCCAGAGCTGCCCGTCGAAGAACTCCATGTCGAGGTAGAGCTCCTTGAGCTCCTTTTCGTCCTGCTGGCTGGCTCCCCGGTTCCACTGCAGCTCCTCCTGACGGAAGTTCTGGTCGAAATTGTCGAACTCGTCGTCGGCGATCATCCGCGCGAGCGGAGCCGAGGGGTAGTAGAGGCCCCGGGCCTGGGTGAGGGGTGCCGTGGAGGTGAACGCGTTCAGGGGGGCGGGCCGGTAGGGCAGCGCAGCAGATCCGGTGATCGGAAGACCCGTCACCGGATGGCGGAGCACGGGGTGCACGTCCCCCGCGCGGAACGGGTTGGCCCGGTCGGCCAGGACGCCGTGCGGTTCGATCCTGTCCGAGGGGCGCCAGGGGCCGAGCGTCTGGGTGCCCACGCCGCCCGCGGGCCCCTTGATCTTCTTCTGGGCGAAGCGGTACTCGTCCCCGGGCTTCACGAAGCGGGCGAACACGTACCTCGCCGGGTCGTCCGCGGTCAGCAGGACGGCGTCGGGTCCGGCTCCCCCGAAGAGCGTGTCGAGGCCCGCCACGTTCCAGAGAAAAGCCGGCTGCCTGCGATCGCCCACGGGGTCGTTCCTGGAGAGGAAGCTCAGCTGCGGGATGGTGACCCCATTTCGGCGGCGGGTATCCCCGAGGAATTGGGTTCCCGCCAGTCCGTCCCGTCGCGCGTTGGAGATCCGGTGCGGCAGGTGCTTCGCCCGGTCGCCGACGTAGTCGGTCTTGAGGAAGCCGCAGCGGCTCCACACGCAGTCGAAGCGCCCCTCGATCCGGGCGTAGGCCGAAAGCAGGCTGAAGGGCCCCCAACCGTCGGGGAAGATGTCCGCCTCGATCTCGACGTTGAGGACGTTGTACCACTGGGCCACGTCCCAGTCGTCGGCGGCACTCCAGTTCTTGGAGAGCCCGCGAATCTGCATCTCGCCGAAGCCGTGAATCTGGAGCGCGCCGTCCAGGAACTCGATGGCCTGCGCACGGGGGGCGATCGCGAAGACCACCGCCAGCACGAAAACGCAGATCCGCCCCTTCGCGGAAAGACCGCTCATGACCCCTCCCGGATTGCGACGCGAGGGCGAGCGCGCGTCTCGCCCGGTGCGCCTTCCCCCACATGCGCCGCCGCGGGAGGGTGGGCCCGGATCCCGGAGCCCGCCCCCGCGGGCCAGCCCGGTCCCGGCCCCGAGCCCCGCACCCGTGGAGCCGTCGCGCCCCCCGTGCGGCTCGGCGACGCATTTATACCCCCAAGGTGGGAGGCGTACAAGGAAAAGGGACTCGTGGCGTTTTGGCTACGACACGCAACCGGCGGCAGCGCGCCGGGCCGGCGCGGGGCGGGCACGCGCCGGGGGCCCGGAGCCCGCCCGGACCTGCGGGATCAGACGGGCTGCGGGATCAGAAGGTGTACCGGATCCGGAGGAAGAGCTCGTCCCGGTCCCGCACGGCTGCGAGGCCGTTTTCCGCAAAGCTCGCGTAGGCGCCGCGGAAGGCCCGGGTTCCCGGCAGACGGCCGAGGGGCACGACGGCCCCCTCCTTCCGCTGCCAGCGCCCGAAGAAGGCGTTGTAGCCCACGATCACCGAGAAATTCTCGGTGAGCCGGTAGCCCACCTGGCCGAGCGCCCCGCCGGAGGACGACCGGACGTCGTAGACGAGCGTGAGGCTCGGAAGCAGCCGGTCCTGGAAGTACCCCGTCTGCACGGTGAGGGTTCCGAGCAGGTTCCAGGGGCCATTGGTGGGAAATCCCCTCCGGTAGCCGTCGATGTACTGG
>JALSIO010000001.1 GCA_026989995.1 Myxococcales bacterium | reverse complement strand
CGGTGAGCAGCGCGAGCCCCAACAGCGCGGCCGCGAGCCCGAAGGGCGCACCGATGGAGCGGTCGTAGAGCACGCCGGCCAGTACGGGCCCGACGACCCGGGCCAGGGAGGCGCTCGACTGGAAGGTGCCCATCACGGCGCCGCGGGTCGCGGGGGTGGCGACCTGGCTGGCCAGGCTCATCAGCGCCGGCTGGGCCACCGCCCGCCCCACCGCGGCGGCGAGCAGCGGGACCAGCAGCAGTGGGACGCTCGGGGCCAGCGGCGTGAGGGCAAAGCCCGCGGCGAGAAGGGCGCCTCCCCCGAGCACCAGCTCGCGGTCGCGAAAGCGCCGGGCGAGCCCCCCCATGGCCCCGCCCTGGATCGCGCCCATGACGAGCGCCATCCCCACCAGGATGAAGGCGACCTCGCGGGCGTCGTAGCCGAAGCGATCCAGCATGAAGTAGGCGAAGACCGTCTCGAGCTGGGTCACCGCCAGCGAGAAGAGGAGGTACGTGGCGCACACCCGGAGCACCCGAGGATCCCGCAGTACGGCCAGGCGGCCGAGCTCCTCCCGGGCCGCCCGCCCCGCCGGCTCCGGGAGGAAGGCCACGGCAAAGCCCAGGTTCGTGGCCGCGAGCCCGGCGGCGAAGAGCATGGGCACGTCGTAGCCGCGGGGTGCGAGCAGGCCTCCCAGGGCCGGGCCCACCAGGAAGCCGATCCCGAAGCTCGCGCCCAGGAGCCCCATCGCCCGGGTTCGCGCCTCCTCGCCGGTGACGTCCGCGAGGTAGGCGGCGGCGACGGAGATGTTGGCGGCGAAGGAACCGGCGAGCAGGCGGGCGAGGAAGATGCCGGCGAGCGAGTCGGCGAGACCGAGCAGGAGGAGCGAGCAGGCGGTGCCCGCGATGGTGGCGAGCAGCACCGGCCGGCGCCCGACCCGGTCGGACAGGCGCCCCCAGATGGGTGCGAAGACGAACTGCGCGGCCGCGTAGGCGGCCTGGATGAGCCCGAGGGTGGTGCCGTCCGCTCCGTAGGTGCGAGCCCAGAAGGGCAGCACCGGCATCACGATGCCGAAGCCGATCAGGTCGACCACCACGACGGCGAGGAGCGTCGCCATCGCGCGCCGGGTCGGGACGCCTCCGCTCACTTCGAATCGGACTCCACCCGGCACCCCGGATCGCGGGAGGGCGCCCTCACCGGGGCCGCGCGCCGGCCCGGGGGCGGCTTCTCACGGGGCGATGGGGCGGTGCAGCCGGTGGCTTCGCACGCGGACGTCTTCGGCCGAGGCTCCGAAAGGCCGGCGGAGGAAGCAGCGGGCCGCGTCGTCTCCGCGAAGCGCCGCCTCGAGGAAGGCCGTGACCGCGGTGCGCGTGAGCGCGTGGTGCCGGTCGGCCTGCATCGAGGGGCCGGCGGGGATTCCGGCCGGACAGGCGAGCGGGCAGACCCGCTCGCTCACGCCGAAGAGGTAACCCTCGCGCCGGCCGCCGAGGCTCTCGAGGGGATTGTCCTGGGGGGTGCCGAGGTCCTGGCCGAGGGCGGCGCAGCCGAGGGCATCGTAGTGCACGCTCGGGTCGAAGAGGGTGGCGAAACCGGAGAAGCCGGTGTGCGAGCCCTCCGCGAGCTCCACCAGGACCCGCGGCCCGCGGGCCCGGGCGAAGACGCGCAGGGCGTGCTGCCGGAACGGCACGATCTGGTCGCTGTCCCCGTGGACCACGAGAAGCGGCGTGGACGTCCGGCCGAAGAAACGCGAGCCCAGGAAGCAGCCGGGAGGTGCGAGCGCGACCGTGGCCCTCACCCGAGGGTCGCGAAGCCGGGCGTCGTAGGTGACGAGCAGCGAGGTGAGCCCCCCGAGCGAGAGCCCGGTGGCGGCCACGCGGCCTGCGTCGGCCACGCCGCCGAAGGTGGCCAGCACCCCGTCGAGCACGAAGCTCCAGTCGCCCGGCTGGTTGCCGACGTCGCGCACGGTGGCGCCCCCGGGCGCACCGCCGCGGCTGAGCGGGTAGTCGATCGCCGCCACCACGTAGCCGCGGCTGGCGAGATGCTCGGTGAGGTAGGCCTCGCCGAGGCGCGAGTCGAGGAAGCCGTGGCTGTGGATGACCACGGGGTAGGGTCCGCCCGAGGGATCCACCGGCGCGTCGCGCCCCGGAGCCGCCGCGGGGTACCAGATCTCGGTGACGAGCGTCCGCTCCGGCGCCCCCGGGAAGCTCCCGTTCGGCGGCGTCGGCCGCGAGGCGTCGACGAAGGGGATGGTGCGGACGCCCACCGGGAAGGAGCCGGGAGCCCCGAAGTCGGCCTCCGTCCTCGGGGCCGCGTCCCGGCACGAGGCCCCCGCCACCCCGGCCACGCCGGAGGGGGCGGCGAGGGCGAGCACCGCGAACACCCCGAAGAGCAGCCCCCCGGTTCGTCGCCTGCGCCGTGATCGCCTCATCGTCCGCTCCTCGTCTCCAGTCCTCGCGTCCGCTCCCGCGCTCGGCGGGCCGGTCTCGCGGGGGCACCCATCCCGGCAGGACGGGGCCCGGCGCTCCCGCCCGCCGCGGCCGGTCGCGCCGGAGGCGCGCGTGCCGGCGGCCGCGGCGGATCTCGGGGGGGCGGCGGCCTACGGCACGTAATAGCTGCCGAGGAGGATGAACATCTCGTCCTCGGTCGTGACGCCGCCCTTCACCGGGCAGGCATCGCAGCTCCCCGGTCCCGTCCCGCAGAAGGCGTCCCCGCCCACGAGGCCGCACGGTTCTCCCTTGCGGGGCCCGTCCATGCACGCCACCTCGGCGTTGGAGCACGGCCCGCCCGGCGCGAAGATGAGCGGCGGCGGCGGCGAGGTGGACTGCTGCTTCACCGGCGGGCTCGTGGGCGTGGAGCCGTTGTCGTAGAGGGCGCAGTAGAGGTAGGTGCGGTCTTCCACCGGCGCGGGGGCGGGCGGCAGCGGGGGATCGAAGTTGGTCTGCACCGGATCCGAGTAGTCCGTGGAGGTCGAGATCAGGCGCTCCGGAGGACCGGGTACGCAGGTCGCATCGTTCGGGGTGCAGGGCGTGTTGGGAGGGCCCCAGATGCGGAAGACGGCGCCCCGCTTGTGGGTGTGGGAGGAGAGGTCGAAGAGCCGCGCTCCCTCCGGCAGGGTGTAGGTGGCGCAGATCTCGCGGGTTTCGAAGGGCGGGACGTTCATGCTGAAGATGTAGCGCGCGTCGAAGATGCCCTGCGCCGGCCACACGGAGTCCGCCGGGCCGGCCAGATCGAGATTCAGGTACTGGGCCATGGTGGTGTCGGTGTCGGTGAGGTTGAAGGCGTGGGAGTTCCAGACGACCACGCCGGCCACCGGCAGCACCGAGTAGACGCCGTCGGCGAACTCCCGCTCGAAGTAGGGCTCCTGGGATCCGCTGAACGCCGGCGCGGTGCCGTTGTTGCCGTAGTCCGGGGGGCCGTAACCGATGCAGGCCACCCCGCTGCGCACCGCGCCGCTGCAGTCGGGGTTGTAGCCCAGGGCCGGGTCGATGGCCTTGGGATCGCACGCCGTGCCGTTCAGCGGGTCGGCGAGGTCGTTCCGCTTGATGGTGAAGGGCCCGAACTTGCGGTTGTTCCCGCCGTCGTAGTTCACGTCGTAGGAGCCCGTGTAGATGTGGATGATGCTGTGGTGGGACTGCGGATCCTGCACCAGCACCTGCCGGTGGTACCGGAAGCACTTGCCCGTGGGGTTGTTCGCCGAGGCGAAGCCCGGGCAGTCGAACTGCTGTTCGGCCGGGATCAGGTTGCTGAAGTCGTAGTAGGTGGCCATGCAGATCTCGTCCTCGGACTCGGCCGGGAGGGGCCAGGCCGTCTGGCGGAGCTGCACACCCGTCCCGGGCGGCGGAGGTGCCGGGGGATCGATCTTGAGGGGGTCGGGATCCGGGAGGCAGGTTCCGAGGAGCTCCGCGGTCCCCTCCACGACCGCGTCGTCCGGCGCGCCGCCCCGGATCCACAACCGGACGGCCTCGAGGTGCTCGGGCGTGAGCGCCGTCGGGCCGAGCGGCATCGGCGAATTGGTGGTGGGCGTGCCGAGGGTCTTCGCCGCGAGCTTCTCGTAGAGGAAGCTCGCCGCCGGCTCGCCGGGCTCCACGCGGTCCTGGGTGGGATCGGCCACCGCGGGGACGTTCACCAGCTCGCCGTAGGAGGCCCCGGCCCGGAGGTCGAGGCCGCCCTGCTGCAGCTCGCCGTGGCAGGCGACGTTGGTGCAGCCGTAGCCTTCGAAGACCACCTCCTGGATCGCGTCCCAGGTGGTGTCGAAGACGGTGGTGGTGCACTCCGTCGAGCAGGTGCAGGCGGCCGTGCACCGGCCGGGGCAGGCGGCGTCGTCCGAGCCGTCGCACTGCTCGTTCCCGCCGACCACGCCGTCGCCACAGACGCCGGCCACCGGGCAGCCGACCGTCCCCATGGCCGGCCGCAGGAAGCCGAAGAAGTCGGCCGGTGCCACCACGCCGTCGGCGTCGAGGTCCGCCGCCGCGCACTCGGGGCGGGTGGCGAGGTCCGCACCCACGCAGGGCCGGTAGACGTCGAAGAAGTCCGAGGCACCCACCACGCCGTCGTGATCGAGGTCCGCCTCGCAGGGGTCATGGTCCTCGCCGTGGGCGCCGGCGGGGGTGGCCAGCGCGAGGGCCGCGAGGGTGGCCAGGGCGCGCAGGAGGAACCTCCGCGCTGCGGTGCTTCGGGTCGTCATGAGCTCGTCTCTCCTCGGTCCGGGCATCCGGGCGTGATCGCCTCGACAGTGGCCGGCTCCCCCGCGGGGTCCCGCCCTGCGGTCGTGCGGTGACACGGCGGCGAACGCGGGTCGGCCCCGATCATACCCGATCCTCCCTACCGACGGTTCAGCCGGCAGGCCGGCCTGTGCCCGGGCGTTCGCGTCGCGCGGCGCCCGGGGCCCCTCCGACTGCTCTGCCGCCCCTGTCGCCACACTTCTCCCCGTGAGTGGGGAGCGGAGTGGCAACGTGGCAGTCCTTCCGGCCCACTCCGGGCCCGAGATCCGGACGCCCGGCGGGGACCCGTGGTGTGGGAAGTGCCGGATTCCGCAGAGGAAACCAGGCTCCGCAGAAAGAAGCAGGGCCCCCCGGGGCCAGGCGGCGGCGCGAAAGGACTGCCCGGAGGGGAGCGACCTCGCCTCGGGCCGACCGGCTCCGCCCTTGCCGGGGCGGCCCTCCGCTCTTAGTTTGGATGCTTGGGAGGGGGCGATCGGCTTCGACGGGTGGTCGAAGGCGAGCGCTGCGTGCCGAGGTCGTCACCCACCTCGCAAAACCGGTGGCAACGTTGGTAGCCGCATAGGTGCCGACACCGACTACGCTCTCGCTGCCTAGCTGACACTAGAGCCAGCGACGTCCGTCCCCGACGCCTCCTAGGGGGTTGCGGGCGTCATCAGGAGGCTGGCCCCCGATGCGCTGGCAGGCCGCATCCGGGGGCGAGAGAAGCGTCTGCCTGGGTGGTGGCTTCTCCCGCTCCGGCGACAGGCCCCACCGAGATCGAGCTGGAGCTACGCACGTAGACGCGCGAGCCGGAAGCCATTCGGACGCGGGTTCGATTCCCGCCGCCTCCACCATTTTCGCTGCGGTTTCGAGGGTTTGCGAGACCGCTCCCCCTCTTGGCGCCAAGCTGGCGACAAACCGTCGCCCTCCGGTCTCGGCGGAAGAAGGCTCAGGACGGCGACGAGCGCCTCGTCCGCGAGCCGTGCGTAGCGCTCCACGGAGCGCCGGCCGCGATGGCCGAGGAAGCGCCGGAGCAACCGGTCCTCGACGCCGCGCCGCTTGACGCCAGGAACGGCTCCCTACGCCGTGGTGCGGGCAGCAGGACGAAGAGCCAGAACGCCAGGTGGTCGACCATGCATCCCACTCGAGGAAGCCCGGCCGAGGCCTCCTGCTGGCGCAGGGCGTGCTGCTCGAGCGTCGCCGCGAGCCGCTCCTCCACGCATCGAGGATCTTGTGGCGGAGCGCCGTGGCGCCCGCCTTTCCGGCCGGAGGCACCGTTTCGAGTGCATCGGCCCGGTCGGCCTCGATCTCGTAGCAGAGCTCGAGCCGGTCGCGGACGCAGCGCGAGCGGGAGGCGCGGCGCGCGGCCGCATCGCCCCCCGAGGACGCGGCGGTCGAGCGGGTGGTGGGGCAGGTCGCCCGGCGCATCCCGCGGCTCCTCGAACGCCGGGGCCTCGGCCCCGAGGCCGATCCCTCGGAGGTCGATCCCCTGGCCGAGGACGAGCCGCTCCTGGCGCAGCTCTACGGCGCCTCCGTAGTCGGTCGCATCGCCACGGGCCGCCGCGCCGGCCAGCGCGTGCTGCGCGTGGGCGACTGCATCGACCCGGACGACCTCCCAGCGCTCGAAGGCGAGCGCTGCGCCAGCGTGAGCGGCGTCAGCCTGCACGCGAACGCGGCGGTCCCGGCCCGCGATCGGCGCCGACTCGAGCGCCTCTGTCGCTACGTGGCCCGCCCTCCGGTGGCCACCGAGCGCCTCTCGCGGATGGAGGACGGGAGGCTTCTCTACCGGCTCAAGCACCGCTGGCGCGACGGCACGACCCACGTGGTTTTCGAGCCCCAGGAGCTCGTCGAGAAAGCTGGCGGCCCTGGTCCCGCCACCCCGCTTCCACCTGGTCCGCTACCACGGGATCCTGGGCCCGTGCGCGAGCGAGCGCGACCGCGTCGTGCCAGGCACCAGCAGAGCACAAGAGACGGTTCGTCCACCGGGGAATCCGCCCCTCGAACCCCCGGCCGAGCCACCCAGCGGGCCGGAAGTACGAGGGCACGGAAGAGGCGCGATTCCGGGCCGCTGCAGCTCGTCGATCCAGTCGGCGCCGGTAGGCGGCCGAGCCACCACCGCACCCTCCGGCCGCCAAGAGCCCGGTCCGGCATCCGACGAGCCCGAGGAGCGGAGCCTCCGCCCCCGGCGGCTCGCCTGGGCCGAGCTCCTGCGGGGCGTATTTGCGGTCGGCGTGCTCGAGTGCCCACGGTGCCGCGGGCGCATGCGGCTGATCGCTGCCATCCAGCCGCCCGACGTGACCCAGTCGATCCTCGATTGCCTCGAGCTGCCCAGCCGGGCCCCACCCACGGCCCCAGCCGTACCCGATCCCGAGGAGTGGGCCGCGGACATCGGCGCGACGGTCTGAGGCCAGGACGTCGGCGCCCACCGGATGCTGGCTGCGGCGCCAGGCGGAGAGGTGCGCTCGGGGTTCGGGCCGAACGGGGCGCCGGGCGGGCGAGCGGGCCGCCGTGGCCGCTTGAATCCCCCGCCTACGGTCGCTCTAGCCCGAGATCCCCCGG